>JAFVSR010000087.1 GCA_017503645.1 Bacteroidaceae bacterium
CTGTTAACACCATACTGTTCTGTAACCTGTCTTTCAGTATAACCTGACAAGTAATGTTTAACAGCTTCCAGCTTAATTTCAAAACAAAATTTCATAACAAAACCCCGAAAGTTTTTTGTCTAACTTTCGGGGGTCATGTCACTTTGTGGTATGCTTTTAAGCTATAACATTGATGTAACTAAATTGACTATAGTTTTTGAGTTATTAAATTCAAGATTCGTTAGTGCAGCGCAAAGAATAGAAGTCGTAAACCTTGTAAAAAACGAGTTTACTCAGTCGTTCTCTTCAGAATTACAGCAGTGTTATTTTGCATGGAAAGCATATGTCCTCAAATCACATGATTATTGTATAGAGGATTTCGTTTTTAGTGAACAATCTCTACCGATTAATAGAGAATATAGTTTTGAAACTAATAGTGCTTATAGAAATCCAAAAGCAATGTGTTTAGATCTTACACAAAAGCAAACTACTTTACTATATACTGATTTGTTGAGTAAGGGGTATATACCGCATAATGTTGATGCTCTGGATTTTGGTTTTGCTATATGTGGTAAACCTTATCAACGAAAATTGATTAATAAAATAGATTGGCTAAAAAGTAAAATCTCATTTCTGACATTGTTTGGAGAACTTTTCAACAAGGAGGGAAAAAAATACTGTTGGTATAAATTGGTTCATTTGTTTACATGGAATGGTAAGGAGCTTAGTCAAAAAGGATTATCAGCTCAGTACAACAAACATGTAAATGAACCTCCAAAAAGAAAGAATAAAGAGGTTGAGGAAATTAAGGAAATAGTTGCTCTTATAGAGAGTATAAAGGAGTAAACCTGGCTTTTTTCTCCGCCTCAAACCCCCTCATAGCCTTATAAATAGAAAGAGCTTGTTCGGCCTTTTAAGAGAGGGAGCAAGCAACTGACATAATAATAAAATTCATTAAAACCTGGTAAGATATGGAAAGGGCGAAGAGCGTCCGTGTCTTATTGGAAGAATAGCAAGGTGTGAGTAATCATTGAGGCTTTAGTCCCTTTGATGAACGTACCAAACTATTAAACCACCAAGCTACAGTTGAAGAGACTGCGGCAAGGTGGTTCTTTTTTTTCTTTATTTTATCGTAGGTTAGGAATGGAAAAGGTCGTCCATATCTATTTTTGCTATAATATGGTCGCTGTACATTCCGTCTTTCATACCGAATGTGGTAATCATTGTTGGAATGATACTGCTACGAGTTCCTGTAACATCTTTGAAAGCTTTGATTCTATTCTGTATTTTAAGGAACTCATCTTTGTCCAGGCTGTATAGGTCTTCGCTATACTTGACCTCGCATATATTGATGGTGTTGTCCGCTCTATCAATAACAATGTCTATTTGTGCTCCATCTTCAGTTTGCTTGCTTTTCCAGGTATAGAATTCAGTAGAGACACTAGCAATGCCAAGTGATTTCTTTATCTGTTGCATATGTGCTTTGCATACTCGTTCAAATGCAAGTCCGTACCACGTGTTGATTTCAGGTGTGTTTACATTGCGTGTCCAAAAATGTTCTTCTACAATATTCTTGGAAGCGAAAGCATTATAGAAAATTGTATAAAAATCAATAAGTTGGTAAATACCGGAATTTGCTTTTATTTTTTTATCCCTGACGTTGTATTTACGCAAGAAGTCGCAATAGATCAAGTCGGTGAGCATGTCTCCCAATTTACCATTGTTGCTTGTCTTAAGCGCAGTGCAAATCTCCTCTCGTGTCAGCCCTTTGGGATGCTTTGCAAGTAAAGAGATTATTTCAAGATATGGTTGTGGGTTCTTGAATAGCGAGGAGAACAATCTGCGGTATTCTTTTTTCAGTTCTGCATTCTCGCTAAAGAACAATCTGTCCAAGCCTGTAGCCGGGCTGTCTTTGCGGTCGAACAAGCTCATATAGTACGGAACTCCGCCAATAGCCATATATGTTTGAATGATGCTCAAACGGTTCCATACAAAACCATTTTTTGCAAAGAACTCTTCAGTTTCGCTCAAAGTAAAAGGATGCAAATGTATCTCGTGTGTAATACGGTCGTGAAGACCACCGTGATTATCGATGATATTCCTTACCATCCAGGATGTTGCCGAACCACAAACAATCAGCATTATCTCGGACTGCCAGTTAGCCCAGTTATTCCAAAAATGACCGAGTGCATTAACAAAACCTGCTTTTTGAGTATCGAGACAAGGTAACTCATCTATGAACACCACGCAACGTTTACCTTCTTCTATTTTTGATTCCAACAACTGTCTTAAAGCAAAGAACGCATCAATCCAATTTTGATTTTTAGGTCCTTTGTATCCATATGTCTTAAGAGCAGTATGAAAAGCGGTCATCTGTTCTGCTTTGCTACCCTCCATAACACCGGTCATATCAAATGCAAACCGGTTTTTGAAATACTGGCGTATAAGGAATGTCTTTCCTACACGTCTTCTTCCATATACCGCAATGAATTCCGCCTTGCCCGACTTATAATACTGTTCTATCTGGGCTATTTCATTTTTTCTTCCAACTATAACCTGTCCCATGTGAATCAAATTTATCCAATGCAAAAATATAACTTATTTTCAAAAAAACACCTTGATACTCTGCGAAAGTTGAAAAAAAAATACAGTTTTCGCAGAGTATAGCCACCTTTTCTCCTCCGTTTCCAACTCCTTCAAACCCTTATATATGTAATAATCAATAACATAACAGAAACAAAGCCAAACAAACACAAGAAATAGAGAAAAACAACACAGTATTAACAACAAAAAACAACAATCAAATGAAAGTATTAAAAGCAATCCGCGTCCTTGGAGACGTGGCAGAAATTATCGTAGGAGCATCTATTGTAGTAGAGCTCGTACAACGAATCAGGGCAAAGAAGAAAGCCCAAGTACAAACAGTAGAACCAGCCGATGACACAAACGACACGGCAGAAACACAAACAACCTAAACACACACAACCATGTGAAGAAATTAGAGACTTTTATAGTCATTTTGGAGGCCATATTAGCCTTGACAAAAACCTACAAGAAACTAAGAAACATTAAGAACTAAGCAGTAATTAACGTAATTCTTGGTTTCTTTTCTTTTACGCAATTTATTAACCTTAAAACAAATAACAAATGGAAACAAACAACAACCTTACCATCGTACCCGAGAGAGGAACGATAGTATCAACAACTGAAGGGATAATCGACAACGAGCATCCCAACTTCATCGAGAGTAATACACAGGCGGTGACAATGGAAGAACTCAACCACTGCATTGTACCTACTTTTTCGGATAACAGCCTAACCATAGCACATCAGCAATTTATAGATGTCGTAAGAGAGGCTGCCACCAACGTATTCGGAGAACTTACCGAAACAGAGTGCAGAGCATCACACCCAATCATAGGGCGCATACCCACCGCCCTGCACAAGAAAGCAAACGAACTTCGTGAGGACGAAAAGACACTATTCTACCAGCGATTGGCCTGGTGCTGTCACATTAAGAAACTCACACGAGAAATCAACGGGCAGACAATCTACCTTTGTGTAGGAGGTGTTCGTGCTTATAACGAAGACAAGCTCTACGCCAGAAAATCACCTGAGAAATTCAAGGTATTCGTTGGCTGGCAAGTAAGAGTATGCAGTAACCTAATGCTCACATGCGACGGTTACAGCGGAACAATCGAGTGCCTCACCGAACTTGACCTATTGGAGAAGGCAACCCGACTATTCAAGCAGTTCGACCCCAAGAAAGAGGAAAACCTAACCCTCCTTGAGAACCTTGGAAGAACAACAATCACTGAACAGCAGTTTTGTCAAATTATAGGTCGCTTGAGATTATACCAAGCACTGCCGACAGAACAACAACGCGAACTCCCGGAAGTAATCTTGGGAGACCAGGCAATTAACTCCGCAACAAGAAACTATACCTCAAACCCAAACTTCGGCAAACGAGAGGGCGAGGATATAACCTGTTGGAATCTTATGCAGTTATTAAATGAAGCTGTTAAAGCGAGCTATGTAGATAAGTGGCTCGAAAGAAATCAAAATTGTACCGACTTTGCGATAGGCATTCAGAAAGCCATCGAAAATGAAGACAACACTTATGGTTGGTTCTTGAATTAATGTACGACCAAGCACCAGAACGAACATAAGCAATTGACGCAAGTCTAGAATCGACCGAAGAGGATCATTCACTGAAAAACGTGAGTGGTCCTCTTTTTTCATTTAACCCAATTACAAACCCATTAAAACAGAAATATTTATGTTATACTACAAATTTCAAAACTACGAAGAGTTCAAAGAGATTTTTGGACTCAATTACCACTCAAACGGCACCAAAAGCCGCAAGAACAAGATTCTGCTTTCATTCATCAAGAACAAAGCATTATTACACGATGCCGTAAAAACCGGCAACTACGAGCTCCTGCATATATCAGATATGCAGACACTAAAACAGGTTGTAACCGGCAAGATAAGAGATGCCGCTATCGACCTGCCCTATATTGTTACACTGATAGATAAGACTTATGGCAGTAGCAAATACTCCACCGACTGCAGCAATGGTATTTGCGAGGACGATGACTATAATTCTATCCGTTACATCAACCACGCCAACAATGATAGAATATTCAAGATGAAGTGCGGTAAATTCTTCCGCACCCTAATTTTAGATACCCCTTTTGGACAAACACTGCCTGAGAGTCTCATCAACTGGCTCTGCGAAGAATTTACACTCGAGTGGAAAGCCTATGCAGTAGGAAAGATACCACAACACACTCTTTATGTGAACGAAGATTTTGAACGTATCTACTCATCCGATTACCTGCAAGGTAACTTCGGAAGCTGTATGGTGGATAAGGAGTATTTTTACTTCTATAAAAATTCAGTAAAAGCAAAAGCTGCTTACCTCCAGAATTCGGAGGGGATGGTTATAGCACGCTGCATCATCTACACAGAGGTTTTTGATCAGGACGATAAAATCTATCGTCTAGCCGAGCGTCAGTATGCCACCAACGGAAACGAAATCTACAAGAAAGCCCTTATCGATGCCTTAATAGAGAAAGGCGAGATTGACGGCTACAAACAAATCACTGCCGGTTGCGGAGAACCCAGGAACTTTGTCGACACAGAAGGCAACAGCCTTTTCGAGAAGAAATTCCGTATAGAGTGCAACCTTGAGTACGACGATTACCTGAGCTACCAAGACTCATTCAAATGGTACAGCCTTTGCAGTAAAATTGCCACCAACTATGGAGAAGGTGATTATGACCTTGCAACAACAGAAGGTGCATTGGAAGATGAGGAGTACGATGCATACGATGATTTTCACGGTTACTCTTGTTACGAAACAACCCTTTGCTATCGCAATGGACACGAATATTATGTAGATGTAGATAACCTCAGCGAATTCGTATGGATAGAGAGCGAGAGCGTATATTTCCACCAAGACGAAGTTGAAGAGTGCCCAATCTGTGGCAGAGCATTTGTAACATCGGAAGGCTCATACTCCGAGATGACCGAAATGGAATATTGCAAAGATGAGTGTGCCGACAAGGCAGAAGAACTCTACAAGCAAGAGCATTGGCATTACAGCGAGTATGATGCAGAGTATTATGAGGACGAAGATAACATCACCCACTTCAACGAGTGGCATCAGGAACTTGGCAGCTATGTGAGAAAGACAATCTCCGTAGATACACTAAGAACAAACCTTATAGAGAACGACTGGCACAGATACGGAGATGAGTATTTCAACGAGGTAGACATTGAAACAAACCTCCCCTTTGGATATGTTCTCACCCTTTGTGCCTAACAACCACAAATCATTAACCATTAAATAAAGAACAACACAATGGAACTATTAAAAACATTATACAGTATCTATTCTCCCTCAACCGGAGAGAAGAAGATGAGACGATTCATCAAACGATGGATTTATAACAACATTCCCCAGGCAGAAGTAACAACAGACGCCAAAGGGAATATCTATGTGACAAAAGGGAAGGCAGAGAACTATCCTTGTATAGTTGCTCACATCGACCAAGTACAGAAAACCCACAGCAAAGACTTTGTCTGTATAGAATCGGAAGATGTCATTTTCGGTTACTCGCCCAAGAATCATAGACAGGAGGGTTTAGGTGCAGATGACAAAAATGGTATATGGATTGCACTCAAAGCACTCCTTAAATACCCGGTAATGAAAGCCGCATTCTTTGTAGAGGAAGAGATTGGATGTAGAGGCTCAGCACAAGCGGATATAACATTCTTTACAGATTGCCGCTTTGTAATACAGTGTGATCGTAGGGGTAATAAGGACCTCATCACCTCAATATCATTCACCGAACTTTGTAGCGAGGAGTTCGTTAAAGCAACCGACCACCATCTATTTGGATACAAACCCGAAGATGGTATGATGACAGATGTATTGGAATTGAAGGAACGCGGTGTAGAAGTATGTTGCATCAATATGTCCTGTGGCTACTACAATCCTCACACCGACCAGGAGTTTACCGACAAGAACGACCTGCTCAACTGCCAAAGGTTCGTTGAGCATATAATCGAGAACTGCACAAAGGTATATCCTCATAAATACGACGGTTACTGCTATGGTAATCTATATTGGGATGAGCTTGAGGAACTTTATATGATAGCAGAAGATGTATTAAGGTGCAACCCCGATGTTACCGGTGAAGAACTCAAGGAGTGGTATGGCTACTACTTCACCAAACTCCGCGTTGATGACTATCAGAATATCATTGACGAGGTACGTGAACTTAACGAGAGTATTGACGAAGAGAAACACACAGCGTAATATGGAAACAGCAGAAAACACAAACAGAAACTTAGAACTTGCAATGTACATCTGGCGGATACTAAAAACTCAGATGACGGTCATTATGTCTTGGGGATTGGACCCTTCAAAGGCAAGAGTAATCGACAATGGTATGGAGATTTACGTTCAAGGTTTCGTGCATACCGGTTTTGTACAAATCACATTAAACGAGGGAACAGACCTTTTTGAGATTAAGCTATTATCGGAGGAACGAGAAACTGTGAAATTCATAGAAGATGTGTTCCTCGATTGCTTGGTAAATACACTTGATGAAAATATCGAGAAATGTGAGAATTACGAACAGCGTATAAACGAGTATCTGCGAGAAACGCAAATGTCGTAGAACAGCGATTATCACAGAAACACGATTTTCACATAATCCATACTATCAGGGAGGGGCTTTTTTACAAAATCCTCTCCCGTTTTTTGTACCCAAAAAACATTCACTAATATACAAAGTGAACGTTTCTTTTATAATCAACCACTTACAAAAAAGCACAAAAAGAGAACATTCATTATTATTTACGAACCAATAAAACTGAACATTATGGGACTTAAATATTCAAAGACAACTGCGGACTATCTTGTATGGTCCGATGCAATGAACCTTATTAGGAATTTAGCAAAAGACGGGAATTATAAAATCTCACTCCTTGTGGCAATAGGTTGTTTCACTGGATTGAGAATTTCCGATATTCTTGCTCTCCGGTGGCGGCAGATACTGAACACCGAAGAGTTTACCATAATCGAGAAGAAGACAGGCAAGACAAGAGTCATACGCCTGAACCAACAGCTACGGCAGCATATAACCGAGTGCTATAATCACATTGCCCCAACCGGCATTAGCGCACCGGTATTCCTCAGCCAGAAGGGAACAGTGTTTACCATTCAGCGAATAAACGTAATCCTTAAAGAGGCAAAGAAACGCTACCGGCTGAAGGTGAAGAATTTCTCTTGCCACTCGCTCCGCAAGACCTTTGGGCGGCAGGTTTACACTATGAACAGCGAAAATAGTGAGCTTGCACTTGTCAAACTGATGGAACTCTTCAACCACAGCTCCGTTGCAATCACGAAACGCTATCTTGGCTTGCGACAGGAAGAAATACTTGAAACCTACGATTGCTTGACATTCTAAGCTGTTTTACACATAATTCCCCACCGAACTACCTTGTTATAGAGGTGGTTCGTTTTTTTGTGCAAACTATTACTATAAAAAACAGTTATTCCTCTGTGATTGACACTCTTGGTTTATTACTAATATATAAATATGGATTTCCGAACAAGTGAAGACAAGCCCATGCAGACGACGATATAAATTTATTTTTAATTACCATATTGGCCTTAAAAACAGCGTCTATTATATAATCTCCTTTTTGCAAAGAATCCAAAAAGGTAGATATCCAAGGGGTGATTATTATTGTTGGTAAACTCCACATTGGTGCTACTATGGAACAAAAACCTTTTTGAATCAATTTCTTTACTAAAGTATGCATAGCATTGTCATAGTGTGATTGTGTAATGGTTCCTGAATGGCAAATCAACAATATGGCAACCTTTCCTGTTCCAATTGATTCAACCATATCCAAATATGGTCTATTATTTACATAAAACACTTCTGAAGAACTAATATCATTTCCACCATGGGCACACAACAACACTAAATCACCACTTATCGGATTCTGAGGACTTAAATCATTCTGAACAATTATATTATGCATTTTTATTTCATCTTCCGATTTGCCATATATCACATCAAAAGTAAATTCCTCACCACCATACGGTATCCAAAACGATTTAATGAAGTCTTTTGAAAGGTTTGTTTGTGTATTTGTCTTTGACAGCACTTCACAAGAAATCACATTACATGATGGAACTAGTGCACCAACAAAACAATTATCTTTCGAAATAAATAAATGATGTGGATAAGATGCTATTTCCAAGTCTTTAATGTATAATAACCTACAAACATCTTCAGGAAACTCCATTCTGAAATGACTAAGCACCTTTAACAATTGTTCTTCTTCATCTTTTAGTTCATCATTTGATTTTATATAAATACTTTTATTCGGTTTTTTTATTTCATTATCATAATGCAGAATACTTATATGGCTATCAACTGCAATCTTTATTTCTTTTTGCGATACAGTAAGTTTCTTTGCCATCTTAAAAGTATTATCTTTTAAAATCATTTTTAAATATGTTTCTTTTCATTTTCCTATCCAAACGACAGCATCCTTGTCATCAACAGCAAGAAGCTTTGTTAGAAGTTCAAGGTCTTCATATACAATGGTCAAATCATCCCCCACGACATCTTCTATTTCAAAACGCTTGTATCTCTCATTTATTTCCTTTATTGGCATTACGATAGAAAAATCAGTTTTTGGAGACATTGCTAAAAGAAAGCTTGAAAAATCACAATTTTTATATGACTGTTCTAGCATTTTTTTTGCGATAATCATTGCCAATTTATTATCCATTGAATAATCTCCTCTACACCTTGTACCTTTCAGTTTAAACAGTTGCTCCTTTAGTCTTTGTGCTAAATTGTTTTCCTCAATTATATCAAAAAACATCTCATTGCCTTCTCGATATGCTACATGCTTGGCTGCTGTAACATATGGCATAATTCCGGAATAATCTTCGTTCGGCAACATTTCTTGTATAGACACAAGCAATGATATCCACGGCATTGCTCCATGATTAAGATTACGAAAAAAAAGTTCTCTATGCTCATCCAAAAAATTGGTAACTTCTATAACAAGATTATTCTTTTTACCAACATTTAATTTTAAAGAAAATAATGTATGATAGAAAGACATTTTGTCTAAATCAGAAGTATTTAAAGAGGCAAAACGAGTTTTTACGTTTTCTATATCCTCTTTAGGTAAAATGCATTGCAACCTACATATTTTAAGAAATTGCCAATATATATCATAAGCATAACGCTCACTAATAACTGTACCAGTCTGATTTAATTCAAATAAGCAAACATAATAGAAGAACAAACCTGCAATAAGGTTATTCGCACCTATATATGCTCTACTCGCTGATAAATAAGCATCTGCAAGCATTCTTTCATTGTATCCCACTATAAAAACGCTCTCTGCAAAATCTCTTGCTTCTTGACTGTATCCAGAAGTATTCAACCTATCAATTATATTATTATATGTATAAAACAGAAGCTCAAGCACTTTGTCCTTTTTGCATATAGGATAAATTATGTTACAGAATATAAAAGCTATTTGGAACATTTCATTTGTCCATTGAGATTTTGCTCCACAGGTTTGTATATTATATATTGCTGATGATACTACAAATCTTCTTTCTTCTTGAGTAAATGCATCTGCTATTTCCATATGCAAATCGCAAATTTTTTGTTCTCCAGCAATGCAAGGGCCTATTCTGTCCAATAACATTGTCACGTCACCTTCATAATCATCCTTCAAATAGTCCAAATATGACATTTTTTCTTTTTTTATTATTAACGAATCTATTAAAGGTCGTAATTTTACAAAGAAATATGATACGCAAGTTACAGGTATGCGTTCCATCTGTCCTAAAGATATTTGGATGACATCACGACAATTTTCATAGTTCTGCATAACATATGGTATTAGATTATTTATCATTTCATGAAAAATATCAAGTTGTCTTTCAGAATTAGGCTCTACCACAATTCTATCTACATATTCTTTAATTCCCTTTTTCATACACCTCTTGATATTTATAATCTACTTAATATTCGATTGACTCTCTGCGGAGTTCTGTAATCATCGATCAACAATCCCTCTTTTATTAGCCTAATTTTTACGACTTGTTTTGAAACATTAAATATTTCTGAAAGTTTTTTTAAGACCATGTCCACCGTCTTGACATTTTCTATTTGACTATTTAAATAAAATCTACCTTTTAAGTTGTTTGTAATTAATAATAACTTATCTACTTCAACAAGTAACCGTTCTTGAGGTATAAGTAGAAACGAAGCAAACTTATTTGCTTGTTGTTCCATTCTTTTGATTAAATCATCTTGCAACAATTTTATTTTATCTAGACTATAATCAAAAAAGTTCTTTGCATGATCTTTAATATAAGACTCATGCAAACATATATGTCCAATCTCGTGTGCTAGCGTGAAGTTTCTTCTGTGCTCATCATTTATAATCTCATTCGATAGAGTAACAACTCGATCTTCAAAAGAGAACATCCCCAACACACCATCATTTAGATTATCAAACCGAATCTTAATCTCAGGAAAAATATTAGCAAGCACCTCTCCCGCTATATCATTTGTTTGAAAGATACACTTTTTGTATAATTCATTAGCCTTGTTTTTAATAGTTTCATCCTTATAATAAGGTATAAATACTTTATTCTTCTCAGATATTGCCGCACCAAACTTCTGCAAAAAATCTAATAGGTCTACAAAGTTCCCATCATTATACAATACAGGCATGCATCCAACAGAAGATTTACCTAACAGTATATCCATCAAATATTCAGTTTGCATGTGTGTATTTCTTGCAGTGTACCACTCCATGTCATTATTGGCGAAAACAGCCAAAGCAATATGATCTTTTCTTGCTTGTTCAATTTCTGTTTTAGAATACCCTATTGTTGAAACCATACATCCTTTGATGCCGCTTTTAGATATGCAGTTTATCTTTGCTGCAAATTCATCCAGGTCAGAAATATCCACTTTGTGTGAATAATTTTTACATTCAAGAATTATTAGAGAACTCCATTCTTTACTTTTTGCATGAGGATTGTAGGTCTCTATGGTAATATCAAAATCTATTTCACGTTTTGTAGCTGCACACTTATATTTTTTGTGTTTAAAAATTCTAGAGTAAGTCTTTGTTGCCCCCATAAAACCTTCTGAGTCAAGTAGTGATGACACATAATCAAAAACTTTATTCTCAAAATCTGCCCCCAGTTTAGTTGTGTTCATAATTCATTATTTTAATTTAATTCAGTCTACTAACATTAACAGAATATCCAAATTGCATTAATCAGTTTTCAGCTACTTTTTCATTTGTTCTACTAGCAAACTCAGACAATATACTTTTTACATAATGCACTGGCAGATCATCATCATATAATGCGGATACCATTTTATCTTCAATAAGTGGAATTTCATTAGAATACAATATATTCAACAAATTAAGAACTTTTCCTATTAATGAACTGGCTATACTTAAAATCGGTTCAAAAGTTTCATCTGTATTATCTATCAACAAATTGCTTGTACTTAAACCATGTACAAATTCTGAAAGCAATGAAAAAAAAACAGAATCAACAGGAAGGTTGGCATAAGAATATAATTCAGTCCAACTATAATATTTTATATTACTCTCTGAAATGTCTTTAAATTTCCATTTTCTGTTGTTTATTAATATATCTATTGTTTGCTTATGTGTCTTATAGATTGATAGATTTTGTATTTCATTTTTAGCTAACAAGTAAGCTTCATTATAATTATTGTATGCATTATCTATTTGTTCCTTAAGTTGTTCATATTCTTCTTTCTGGATTTTGCCATCATATTTTAAGTCAATAGGAAGATTTTTCATTCGACCATACAAACCGTCCATGATAAATAAGTAGTGCCTTATTTTTTTTATTTCTAAGTCTGGTTCGGTATAAATTAATATCATCGAGCTGATAATATCAGCCAAGGAACGAAGAATAATGTTGGATACTACATAATCTTTATTACGAACCACAACAGAATATAGAGTTCCTGTGATTTTAACAATTTTTTCTATAATTATCAATGGATACGCCTTAATATCATCAATAGATTTGTTTGGATGAATTTTACGTAAATATAATGCTTCATGTCTTAATAAAACATGAATGACCCTAAAGTACTCTTCATAAGACAAATTTCTTTCATCTAATTCCGGGGTACTTATATGTAATCTACTCATATCAATAAACATTTATTTTTTTGTAATAACAAATATAGTGCATTTTTTCACTTTTTACAGTTTGCTATTGAACATAAAACAATTTTAATTATTTTTGCATTTGCATATCGCTTGCAGAAGCCCGATATGGGTTATGTGGGAGGGTGCAATATTTTATTGGAAAGCGTTTACTAACGCTCTTTCTTGGCTGTCTGGAACTTCGCAACTTCTAATCTCTGTCAAGAATGTAGCAGCGGTAGATGCCTTGTGGTGTGTCTATGCATACCGTTTACACTATGGTTGTTGATGTTTATACATCATTGACAACTGTTGGTGTATAGGTTTGTTATATACATACAGCGTGAGGCTTCTGCGTTGCTCGTTCAACAGAGATAGGCAATGCGAAGGCCTCAGATAGCGGGACGAGTAACAGGTATGGACTCTCACGCTTTTTTTGTGCCGTATTGATGCACTAATAGAAATCATCAGAGTTCCTTACTACTTTATATAAATTAAAATTACTTATCAGTAATGAACTCTCGAATTGAGAATATTATACTAGAATTGATGGATCAGTACCTTGAAGATGATAGGTATAATCGTCCATGGATTATAGGCTTTAGTGGCGGAAAAGATTCTACAGTCTTGCTTACTTTAGTATGGTTAGCCCTTACTAGATTAAAGGAGCAAGGAATAAAACTAAACCGAAATGTGTATGTCGTATGTAATGATACAATGGTTGAGAATCCTGTAATTGAGGAGTATGTAACAACTGTATTGTCTACTATCAGACGCGCTGCTAAAGAGCAATCTTTACCAATAAATGTACATACGACAACTCCTGATTTAGAAGATACTTTCTGGTGTTGTGTAATTGGTAAAGGTTACCCAGTGCCAAACAATTCTTTCAGGTTTTGTACTGAAAAGATGAAAATAAAACCCACTTCAACTTTTATAACAAATCAAGTTGCATCAGACGGTGAGGCAATTGTTCTCATTGGAACTAGACGTTCTGAAAGTCAACAACGTTCTAAATCTGTTGCAAAACACGAAATCAAAGGACATCGTTTATCAAAACACCCTCTTAATCCAAACACATTCACCTATGCTCCAATTAAGGAACTAATGCTTGAAGAAGTTTGGTGGATAATCAACTCTATACCATGTCCCTGGGGATTTGATAACAAAGTGTTGTTTAAGATTTATGCAGAAGCTTCTGCAGATGATTATGAGTGTCCAACTGTTGTTACAGATGACCAACATCGTTCTTGTGGTCAAAGTCGTTTTGGATGTTGGATTTGTACTGTCGTTAAAGAAGATAAATCGATGTCTTCTCTTATCAAAAATGGTGTTAATTGGATGAAACCTTTACTTGATTACAGAGATAGACTTATTGCAAACAGGAATGTTTCAGAACTGAGATGTTCTACTCGACGAAATGGACAGTTAGCCGTTGATGAGTCTGGACACAATATGGGTAACTATACTATGGAGTACAGAATTCAGTTGCTTCGCGAATTGTTACAAGTACAGAAGGATACTCAACAATATCGGTCTAGTATTGATCTCATAACTAGCCAGGAACTTATTGCAATTCAGGTAATTTGGTATAGAGACGGTAATTTTACGACAACTGTAAATGACATATATAATGAAGTTTATGGATATAGTATTGCTAATGACAATATAGGCTTAACTGAACGTATTCTTTTGGAACAAGTTTCTTCACCAGAGCATTGTCAACTAATTAATGAACTACTTGCACTTCAAAAAAACAAAGTTTTGTTAATGAAGAAATATGGACTTCAAACAGATCTCGAAGCAAGATTAGAATCTTTTATTAAGGAACGTGATTTATGATTATAAGTAGTATTACACTAAATAATTATCGTTTATACAAGGGGACTAATAAGATTTCATTTGAAAATAATGGTTCTCAAAATATATATTTAATCTCCGGTGAGAATGGATTTGGTAAAACAACATTTCTCCATTCTCTTTTATGGTGTTTATATGGTCGTCTTGTTGCAGACGTAGAGGTAAACATCAGAAAAGAGTTAATGTCATATGGATACAACACACTTCTTAAAAACAATCTTAATCACACTCAAAAGACTTTGGTTGAGAAACTAGACAAACAAATAGTCTCTAAGATTAAGAAAACAGGATATAACTCTGAAACAGAGGATTATAAATCAATATCTCAATATTATGTTGAGATAGAATTTTCAGAAGTTGTAATACCGTCCATTCCTTGTTCATCTTTGATTGTAAAACGTGGGTATGATTATATTACAGAGAAAGAATTTGTGGATATTTATATCGATGGAGCTAAGAATGAACTTACCAATGAAATTGGACCGGATATTTTTATCAATGACTTTATTCTAAATAAAGATATTGCGAGATTCTTCTTCTTTGACTCAGAACAGATTGTTGCGTTAGCTGAAACAAATACTGCTGCAGAAAGGCGTAAGTTGTGTTCTGCTTATAATGAAGTACTTGGTGTTAGAAAATATGAGGATCTTAAACACAATCTCGAAAATGTTCGTTTACGTTTCCGTAAAAAATCGTCAGATGTAGATACGCGAAATAAATTGTTTGCATTACTAAAAAAACAGAAAAGTAAACGAGGTGAAATAGATTATCTTAACGATGCTTCAAACTCTTTAGATTCGGAGTTGAATGAGCTATTAGCTAAAAATCAAGAGCTACATGAAAGATTGATAAGAGAGGGGAATAATGCGACAGTTCAAGAAATAGAGAGGTTGCAGTCTGTGTTGGATGTTACTAAAGAAAAGGATAATGAATACAAATCTCTTTTGAAGAATTATCTTGAATATGCACCATTGGCAATGGTTGGTCGATTGCTTGTGCAAACTAAAGATGTTGTCTCAAAAGATTATAATATTTCCAAAACAAGTGCAGAATTAAATAATCGAAATTTGATTATTTCAGATATAACATCTGATCTATTACTTTTAATACAGGATGCCGATATTTCTAATGAACAAAAATTTACATTGCTTGAAAAAACACGAGGTATTTTGAATAAATATCAGAGTGAACTCTCAAATGAATCAACATTGACAACTTTATCACACGAAGACTACAACGAATTTATCTCGGTGTTCTCTTTTATTGTTTCTACTTATCGTTCTGAGTTTGAGAGATTGGCGGAAGATTATAAAAAAAATAAGCAAATCCTCGAGAGAACGTCTAGAAGACTTGCAAATATTCAGTCAAAAGAGAATGATGCCTTAATCAAAAATATTAGAGTTGAAAAAAATACGATTGAAAAAGGTATAGAGCAAATACACGATAATATTAGGAAGTTGCACGTTCAAATTGGTACTGCGACTCAAGAACTTGCAACAATTTCCAAACAAGTTACTGAACTAAGCAAAAAGGTTAACTTGTCTGATGTTGACTCACTCAAAGATGAACTGGCAGACCAACTTATTTCAGAGCTTAATCAATTTCTTTATTCTCTTAAAGAGGAAAAGAAATATTCTCTTGAACGTCGAATAAAAAACATATTAAATTCTTTGATGCACAAAGAGGACTTTATTGATAAGGTAGAGGTTAATATCGTAAATGAAGATATGGATATTGTTTTGTATTCATCTAGTGGAGGTGTAATAAATAAGGATTCATTGTCTAAGGGTGAACAACAATTATATGCAACATCAATTTTAAAGTCGTTAGTTGAAGAGTCTGGAATCCAATTCCCAGTCTTTATTGATAGTCCTTTACAAAAGTTTGATAAAAGTCACGCAACTAAGATTATAACAGAGTTCTATCCTCAAATTTCTAAACAAGTAATATTGTTTCCATTGCTTTATAAGGAATTGACTCCTGACGAACTAGAAGTTATGAAACCATTAATTAATAGTGCGTACCTTATAAATAATGCTGTAACTCACTCGTATTTTGAACGAATTGATATAGACAACATAATGCCTTTATGATAACATTTAACCAAATAAGAACCAGCCTTGAGAATCGTGAGGCAGTTACTGTATTGACTCGCAAGTTTAATCTTGGTGCAGAAAATATAATAGCAAGGATAGCCATTGCTTATTCTCTACAAAATGATGCTAGATTCTCTCCACTAGATGTTAAAGATTCAGGTGGTAAAGAGTATTCTCGTAATGTATTGTTTGGTTCCTTATATCCGATTTATGTAGCTATGATATGCACCCATTACAATATACAGGATACCAACAAGGATATTCCTCGATACTTTAAGTTACATCTTGATGATGGATTAGAACGAATCATGCAAGATTTTAAGAATAATCCAAACTTGATTGGTTTTGATTATTTATTTGACAAAATACATATAGGATTAAATATGATATGCTAAGAGATTGTAATTTTTCCCTCTCGTACTCTACAGGTTTGGAACACGAACCTAAAGAGTTTTTCACTGAGGCTCTTATAGAAAGCAGGTCTTTTGATTTAGGATTAGGCTTCTTTTCTACTTCGGGCATTAGGTGTCTTGCCTATGGCTTTGCTTTGTTCATCGCCAATGGAGGGAAAATGCGTGTTGTTATAAACCACATTCTTAGCGAACAAGATAAAAAGGCCATAGAAAAAGGGAAATATGGATTTATAGATAAATTCGAGTCGAAGATTTTGTCAGATGTTGAGCAACTTTGTTCTACATTATCTCGTGAAGACGAACAATTCTTTAATTGTTTTTCATATCTTATTTCTGAAGGGCGAATAGAATTTATAGCAACGGTTTCTACACAGGGTGGATTAGGGCACGATAAATATGGCGTTTTTACAGATGCAAATGGCGATAAAGTTGCATTTGCGGGATCTGCTAACTTTTCTCAGTCTGCGTTAGAAGTGAACGGAGAAACTGTTTTAGCTTTTACATCGTGGCTAGATAATGAAAGAGTTAATGATCTTGAGAAAAAGTTTAAGCATAATTGGTCAGGAGATAACGAGCATCTAATACATATTCCTATAGAGAAAGTAACTTCATATATAAAAGATAGGTTTGGTTGTTTGAGAATTAATAAACTTATTGAACACGAAATAAATCTTAGAGATATCGATGAACTTGACTATAGTTCGATTAAAAGTTCCAAACCTTTACCTGATTATTTAATTGAAAAGATTGAAAGCAAGGAGTTGGAACCAAGATTTCCATTTCCAGAAGAACGACAAATACAAATTGATGCATATGAGGCTTGGTGTAAAAATTCTTTCAAAGGAATTTTTGCTATGGCAACAGGTTCTGGTAAGACCGTAACTGCACTCAATTGCGTACTTAAAGAATATCAAAAACACCAATTTTACAGGGCGATTATCGTTGTACCTACACGTTCTCTTGTTTTGCAATGGGAAGAAGAGGTAAGAAATTTTAATTTTCAGGATGTCGTATCAACTCATTCCGATGCAGATTGGAAAACTACTTTAGCTCGTTATACGACTAAAAGTTTGATGAAACAGAATAGAAATTTAATTATCATAACAACATATTCTACTTTCGTTAGAAAACACATACAGGAGTTTATAAAGAAGACTAAGGGTATTGAAGATTTTATTTATATCGCAGATGAAGCTCATAATTTAGGCTCAAGAGGGCCATTAAGACATCTACCTAATATCATTAAGCATAGGATAGGCTTGTCAGCAACACCAGAACGCGTTTATGATGAATACGGTTCTGCAAAGATTTATGATTTCTTCAATTCAGCACCTCCGCAATATACTTTTAGATATACAATGAGAGATGCTATTGATGCCGGTATTTTGTGTCATTACGATTACACTCCTTTGTTTGTGTCTTTGACACACGAAGAAATGGAGCAATATCGTTTTCGTACTGACCAGTTACGCAAATTCATCGATCCTTTAACCGGTAAATACTCTAAAGATGCCGAAATGTTGTTAATGGCACGTAAAAGAATTATCCATAAAGCTGCAAATAAAAAAACGAAGGTAGCGGAATTGCTCGATCTTCAAAAAAGCAAGGATAGTTTGAAATACACATTCGTTTTTGTTCCTGAAGGCTATGAACCGGATTATGCGGAAATAGATGAATATAAAATAGATAATGAAGATATTCATATCATTGATGAATATTCTCAAATGTTCCGAGAAAGAAGATATCCATATCATCAATACATAAGTGGACTAGATGATGCACCAGGTATTCTGAAATCTTTCGAACAAGGTGAAATAAAAATATTGCTGTCTATGAAGTGCTTGGATGAGGGTGTTGATATACCGCGTGCTCAAAATGCAATATTTATAGCAAGCACGGGAAATCCAAGACAATTTATTCAGCGTAGAGGGCGTGTTTTGAGAAAGCACAAAGATAAGAATAAGGCTTTTATTTGGGATTTGATTGTAATACCTCCTGATATTGAACTTGGTAGTACAAGTACAGAGAGAAACATGTTTATTGGAGAAGTAAAACGCATTTTAAATTTTGCAGCATTGGCTGACAATAAAATAGACATTCTTTATGGTGAGCTACGTGATGTCTGCCATCAATTAGAGATTGATATGTTTTCCATGTTAGAAATAGAAGAAGAACAATATAAATAACCATAATATGGCGATACAAGATGAGATGTACAAAATGATTGTACAAGAAATAGATGAGACAATCTCTTTAGGAAGGGAGAAAAGAATTGTAGATGTAGAGAAAGCTAAGTTGGTAGCTAAAATGCTATCTGAGTTGAGTATGGATGTACGAGATGCTGATACACTCGTTAACCAATATGTTGCTGGAATTAAAAATATTTGTAGATAATACTTTGTACTATGATTATAAGAAGCATTACAATAAAAAATTTTCAGTCATATTTTGATACTGAAATCATACCTTTCTCTGAAGGTTTAAATCTTATAATTGGTAATGGAGGAAAAGGTAAATCAAAACTTTTCAATGCCTTTTATTGGGTGCTTTTCGGTCGTATCTATATTACAGATTTTGGATGGGCTGCAACAAATGGTTTGCCTCAGAGTGCTAGAGGAAAAATGCATAAGCACGATTTTATTAACCAAAAGGCTCTTTATGAAGCTTCTATTGGTGATAAAATTGTTTGTTCTGTTCAACTTGAAATTGATGATGATAAAGGTGTAAGATATGATATTACAAGACAGGTAGAGGCTGTACGCACTGATTATAAAGATTGGCTTTCGCCTTTTGCTTGGGAAGTATCTTCTTCATACCTAAAGGTTTCATACGATGACATTACTGGTACTGTCGTAAAAACAGATGAATATGCTGAAGATAAGATTTCACAACTATTTCCAGAAGGTATACGAGGTTATATTTGGTTCCAAGGTGAGTCGTTGGATGAACTGATTAATTTTCAAAAGGAGCAGAATCTTAGAGATGCCGTTAGGCACATATCATATTTCCCTTTTTATGAAAAACTCACATCAATAATTACAAAATCACAAGATAAAATATCTAGGCTTGAAGCTAGACATTTAAGAGAAGCAAATCAACACAATGCAGAAGTTCGTAGATGTATAAATAATATCGAGGAAAGAAGGAACAAACTTTCTCGTGAGGAGGAAAAAAGAGGCGAGATAATTAGACTTATCGAGAAAATACAAATAGCTTTAGCTGATGATGAAGGTAAAGTTAGGGGCATTGCGGGCTTTACTGATTTAGTTGCAAAGTATGAACGTTGTGAACATGATATTACCAGAGTAACTAATGAAATTAGTGCCATAGATGAGCGGCAACGTGAGTTACTTCCAAAGTTGTGGGTCTTGAGAGGTTCGGAAACTCTTGTAGAAAGATGCAAAGAAATCATAGCTTCACATGTTGATGAGGTCTATACCGTACCTGAGAAAAAGTATCTTGACAATCCGAGTAGAGAGAAACTAGAGGAGATTCTTAATAGAGATCATCAATGTTTTGTTTGTGGTTCTAAAGTCGATGATGAACATCCAGATGCTGTTGAATGGATTAGAAACCGTATTCGTGCTCAAGATGAATTCCTGCGTGAAATGTCTGATTATCGTGCTAATTTAGAAGCAGCGGCACGTTTTAATATGTTTGTTGGAAAGATACAGGATTATCCGAGCTCATTACTTGTTGCATTGAGTCAAATAGACCAACAGTATGCCGATTCAGAAGAAAGGCTAGAAAAGTTGATGGCTAAACGAAGACAATTGCTTACAAGAAAAAGACAACTTGATGAAGAAATAGAAGAAGTTAAGAGGAAATACGGTGTTGATCCTCATAAAGAAGCATCTAGGATAAATGTAATTGACAAGGAGATTAAAATGTCTCGTTCAACTTTGGAAAGTAAACAACGAGAACTAAGAGCAGCAGAAACCCTAATCCAACAATATAAAAATGAAATAAAGGATTTTGAACAGGAACTTAAAAGTTACGGAACAATAACTGGTACTGTAGCATCTGTACCTGAAACAGAATGGAAAAACATTTCTGTATTCCTGGAGGATATTTGTAAGCGTGTTCAAGAGAAAGCTCGAAAAGAACTGCTTTCAAAAATTGAACAACGTGCAAATGCTTTTTATAGCAAATTCACAGAGCATGATAATGGGTATAAAGGTCGGGTTGAAATCGGTGACGATTATACAATACGTTTTGATCCTCTTTTGAACACCAGTCATGAAGATAGAAAGAAAATGAGTATAATAAATGCATTGCTTTCTCTAAATCAGGAGGCTATGAGTACATTTTATCCATTCATTAGTGATGCACCAACTTCAAGTTTCGACCCCAACACTACGCATAAATACCTTCTTGGTATTAAGGATATATTTGAACAGTCTATCATTATGACTAAAGATGTAGAAGTAGATAGTGATAAATTCAATGACCTTGTTAGTCAGAAAAATGTATCCCGTATATATCAACTTACAAGTAGAATATATCGTGATGATAGTAAAGAACCGGAGATTTATGAAGTAAGTACAAAAGTTACTCCACTAAAACCTAGAAGATAATATGGAAGATATTTTTGAAATAAAGTTTCCAATAGAATCGGAGATTAAAGATAATGTTATAACCAAATTCTCGAGTAAGCAAGGTGGAGCATTTGCTATTTTTTCGTATTATTGGCAATGCTTTGTTTGGGCTGCATCTATTGGTTTTTTGCGTAATGAGAGAAGACCTCTTGCACGTCCTACAGAACGTATATTTACACTGAATACGATCCGTAATAATGGTGGTGAAAAAGATGCTCAAGCACTTATTTGTATGTGTATAGCTCGTTTTGGTTCGTTAGAAATAATGAAACATCCAGAAGAGGCTATTACTATGATTAGCGAGTATGCTAATGGTGGTTTTTATCACATACAAACATTGATGGCAAATGGAGAGAATTCTTTCAATGACTTTGAGAAAGTTAAACAAGAAATTTTTTCTAGAGATTACGCTTTTGATGGTTCTATAAAAACGAATTCAATTACACTATTTTCTGATGAAGAACTTGAAGGTTTTTGTGATGATATTCCTGTAAGTGTGTCGGAAAGTGAAAATGGTTATAAACCTCGTCGATGGACTACTAAACAAATAAAAGATTTAGTAAACTACTATAAATCAGGAATTTCAACAGCACATCTAGCATTATTATTTGAGACCTCGGAAGAAGTAATTAAAAATAAATTATCCGAATCGGGTATGTCTTTATAAATGAATATGGTAAATTCTCTAGAAATGTATTTACGGTTATTTAAGCTTCTTACCGTAAAAGTTACTAACGGAGTTAAAGCACCACATAAAGCCTTGATGCTTCTGACCATTTTTGATTTAATAGAATCTGGATATATAAAGTCAAATGAAATATTTTTAGACGATAATATTGCTAAAATATTTAAAGAAAAGTGGAATAAGCTAATCGCTAGTCAAGAAAGATTTAAGTTTTTTTCGCCAAATCCTTGGACTCCTTTTTGGCATTTGAAAAATGATCACTTTTGGAGATTTGTTCCAAATAAAGGGTTTAGTTCAGATGATATTGATAAAATTTCTTCTGGGATAACGCCATCTATTGGCAAGCTTAGAAAAATTATTCATTGCGCTAAATTAGAACAATCACTATATGATTTATTATTAGAAAAGGATAAACGAGAAACCTTGGCTAATGTTTTAATAACTGAGTATATTTCAATTTAAGTGGTTTCAGCCTGGCCTCGACGTATTTTTGCGTTGAGGCTTTTCATTTTTACAATTTATGACATCTTGGCATATTTTAAGTAGACTGTCAAAAAGTCTGATTTGCAACGTTTTATTAAATACCAATAGTTTATAAGGATGTTCGTTTATTCTTTGTATGTGTTGTCATACTTCGGATTCTTTTATCCCCTTTGGTACGTTCTTTGTATATAAATCTATTGGTAACACAAAATATGTAAGACATGAATTTAAAAGAACTTAAAAAAACCATTTTACTATCCTGATACAAGCAAGACAACAAAAAGGTTCTTTCTTTTACAGAACTATGTGATGAAGAGGGGATATCCTATGATTCCTTGTCACAACTTTCAAGTGCTATGGCTAGTCTAAAAGATTCCGGGTATATCTCTGCAACATTTTTTAATTCAGGTGATGGCGTTGTGACGGAACTAACCGCAAATGGAATTGAGTTTGTCGAAGAGAATATTCTATTAGGTGAGCCCCAACCTATTATTAAACAAGATGATGAAGTTGAAGAAGAAATTTTACATAGTGTTGATACTAATAATGAGGATGCAAATAGTGAAATTCTAATTAACAAAAGATATCAAACAAAAGAGAAAATCAAGGAGATAAGAGACACAGAAGTCGAGCCTTGTTTTTCTGTAAACGATTTAGCCGACTGCTTTATCAAACAAATTGATAAAATCGCCGAATCTAAATCAGAGAACACTCCAATGTTGGGTGTGTTTGCTCCATGGGGAAGGGGAAAAAGTTACCTCTTGAATCGGGTGTTTGATGTCTTAAACACAAGAAAAGACGAAAATGCAAAGAA
Source organism: Bacteroidaceae bacterium (assembly GCA_017503645.1). GTDB lineage: Bacteria > Bacteroidota > Bacteroidia > Bacteroidales > Bacteroidaceae > HGM04593. The sequence continues at coordinate 23,706 of JAFVSR010000087.1, forward strand.
ATATAATATTATAACCTTTAATGCTTGGAAATATCAAGATACTCCTGCTATATGGGCATATCTTTATGAGTGCTTATATAAATGTGCTACTTGGTGGCAGCGTTTGTTTTTGCAGTTACTTAAATATTTTTGTTCTACAAGTTTCTGGTTTTTTATCTTTGTCATAGCGTTATCTTGTATTTTGAAATATTGTACACCTATGTTTACAGAAACTCTTTCAAAATATAATTCCATCCTTACTGATTTTTGGTGGTCACCACCTTTGATAGCTTTTGTATTTTCAATATTACATACTATAGGCAATAATCCTATTAAAGCCTTTAAAATAATCAATAAATATACTAAGCGTAGAACATATAAGGAGCATCTTGGAATACAAAATGATATTGAAGAAGATTTAGCAAGGCTTATAACTTCATTATCTTGGCGTAAAGGCAAGGTATTGCTTTTAGTTGATGATATTGACAGATGTTCAACAGATAAAATGGTAAATATTGTTGACTCGTTAAGAACAATTTTAGAAAATAAGACCATAAGAGAAAAGCTAATAATAATATGCAGTATTGATGTTGAAAAACTTAAAAATGGATATATAAATGCTTTTCCTAGTAATATTTCTGAAGAGAAACGTAAAATTCTCGCTCGTGAGCAAATAGACAAACTCTTTATTTTTACTATGGGATTAGCACCTCTAGGTCTTTCTCAACAACAAGAATATATGAGAAAGATTATGAATATTAAAGGTGCTGATGGCAATCCTTATATTGAAAACACATTAATTGATACAGGCCGTCAAGAAGGTGCTCTTTATGTTGCCACAGATGTTGAAGAAGAGCCTAAAGTCCTTTCAGACTTTGACATCTATAAAGAGGTTTCAATTTATTTAAAACAGCATAAAATAAATGCAACTCCTCGAAAGTTGAGAATTATTTATTATCAAATACTTTTTGCCAACAATATCTTGTCTAAGAGTGGTACTGGAATTTCTAATTCATTTATTTCTATGTTGTTATCTCGTTCCCTTGGTGTTAATGAGGAATTCTCTAATGATACAGCTTTAGGAGATGTTATTGATATGGCTGTACCGTATTGAGTCTTTGCGAGTTTGCATTCTCTTGCATAGTATATCTTGAACTTGTTGAGATTGAAATACATTCTTTTTACCCCGACGTTTTTTTAGCGTTGGGGTATTCTTTTTTTTATACAGTCTTATTCGATTATAGCATTCTGATGCGTAATGTGTCGGCACTTTTTGTCCCAAATCAACAAAACGCAGCTCTTATCCGCCCAATCCCTAATAGGTGAAATCATAAAAATCGAGATGCTTATTAGAAATTTATACTCCCTATTCTGTGGTTCAGAATTGCAGGATGGGCGTTCGGATTGTGCCCCGGATGTTATCGAAGAAAAAGAGCACATAGTGATTATACCAGAGAAATTCAAAGATGATATTCAAAAGCTTCAAGATTATTGCGGAGTCGAGTTGAGAAGCGGACTCTGCATTGAAATTGAGTTGAGTGAGTTGCTGGAGATTTTACCCCGTGAGCGTCGCCGCAAAGACAGCTACGACAAATTGGTAAGGTTTCTTGCTGATGAAATGAAAATTACATTAACGATTAAAAGTAGAAACTATGATAATAAAAAGAAAACGAACTGATTGCGACTATGAGATAGAGCGTGAACGTGAGGAGTATCTCGATGTTATCAACGAGGACAACGGTGATAAAATCGTAGAGAAGAGAACCAGGACGAGATATACTATAATTAACCAAAATTTATAGCAATGAAAAAGACAATATTCCTAGTAGGTAAGCTGTACGACCTATCTACAAAAACAGCCAATGTGGTAGAGACCGATGTACAAAGCAGATTAGATGCTCATTATGGAAGTAACTACATTATTTTCAGTATCAATGTATGTAAACAGTCAAAAGAGGTTACAATAAACTTCCGGCGCAACTATAATGAATGTTACCACCCGGAAAATAGAACAAACATCTTCTGTGCTGATATGGACTTAATTACAGGTAGGGGAATAGAAGGATTTGCAGTTCCTTGTATGTGGCCGATAGCTCCTTTTGGTTATCCGTTCAGCACGGGTATAGATGAGTTTATTACCTGTTATAAGGAGTCTGCAAAGGAGTTGGGTGCATCGAGAATGAAGGATATAATGATAACCCACGACAAGGATAACCTGAATGTAAGGTTGTTCTTCTAAACAATTGAGGGAAAGCCGAAGGCAAAAGCCAATGAACAGAGTGAATGATATATACATAATCCAGCCGGAGGGTGGAATAAAAAAGTATGCAAAAAGTATATATTTTATTATATAACAAGTAAATATACTATAAAAAATATTCCACTACGTGGTTATGTATCTATTATCACTTCGTTCAGCACTTTTGTCTACGACTTTCCCACCTATTGTAAATTTTAAGTTCAGCTACAAATGAGAAAAATAGAATTAACAGTACCAGAGTGTATAAAATACCTCTCTGAATGGAAGAAATTATGGTCTTTACTACCATTAAATGAACATATAATCCTCGACAAACAAATATGTGGTTGCGGTGCTACAGAAATGTATATAAACTCCGGAAAAAAGGTTATACTCTCCTCTCCACGCAAGCATCTTCTCTTTAACAAATTTTCTCAGCATTTAGGAGATGATTTCCACTTGTTCCGTTTTATGGGTGACAAGAAAAAATATTTTGAGGGTAAAACAACACCGGAGGAGATGATAACTGTAAAGTCCAATCTTGCGGAGTACATATATAAAGGAGGCAAGATAATACTCACCCCTTATGACTCCCTTGGATATGTGTTTGAGCAATTGAAACAATGTGGAGAGAATATCGATGAGTGGATAGTTGTGGTAGATGAGTTTCAGGTAATGTTCAACGATTGCCAGTTCAAGCCGGTAACAGAATATGAATTATACCGCACGTTACAGAACTTTAAATCAGTTGTATATCTTTCAGCAACACCATACCTTGAAAAGTATCTCGATATGAGCTGTCAATTTAGAGACCTTACAATCTGTACCCTTCAATGGCCTGAAACAATGATTGAAGTACCGAAGATTGAGGTTGTACATACCGCAAAATCTGTTGTTTCACTATGCGAGGATATAATACAGAACTATCGTACAGGTAACGGCAGGAGTATTATGCTTGGAAACGGAGAAACATTCATCTCACGCGAAGCTGTATTCTATATAAACTCGGTAAAAGAGATTATACGCGTAATAAGGAAGATGCAGCTACAACCGGACGAGGTAACAATAATATGTAGTGCAACCCCAGAAAATAATAACAAACTGAAAGCTCTATCAAACGATATGAATCAAAAGTACACCATCTCAGAAATACCGAGTAGAGGAGAAGCACATAAGATGTTTACCTTCTGTACCTCCACTGTATATGTTGGTGCAGACTTTTATTCAGAATCAGCATACAGTTATATCTTTGCTAACCCCAAAATAAGGAGTATGGCAATTGATGTGTCGGTAGACCTTCAGCAAATAGTGGGTAGACAAAGGCTTGCAACAAACCCCTTCCGTAATTCTGCGACACTATATTTCAATACAAAGGTACCGCAGAAGACAGATGCTGAGTTTGAAGCGGAGATTGAGGCAAAGAATAAGAATACCTTTTCGCAGATAGAGAATTTCAATGCAGTGCCCAATAAAGAATTGCAATTAAGCCTTCTTAGCAAGGAGATTGAGAAATTTGGGCATCTTGAACACTTTTGCTGTATCACGAAAGATTGCAACAATAATTTTATAGTGGTGAAGAACGAGATGGTGGAAATCTCGGAACGCAGAAGCAGGGAACTATTGAGCTGTGTCTATAACAATGATTTCAGTATGTATAAAGCCATCTCCCGTACTGCCAATATAACAAAAGCCTGTGATAGTTCAGATAATGATATTCAGAGGCTCTTTAACGAATGGAGTAAGGATAATAACTTCTCCCGTAAAATGGAGATGTATTGTAAAATGCACGAGGATATACCTGATATGCTTGTAAAATGCAATTTCATAGAGCGTAAGTATCACGAATATTACAAGGCATTCGGGCGTGAAGGATTAGAGGCTTTACAGTGGAGGGAAAATAATATTAAACAGATATTGCGACCTATGCCTTTTGATATTTTACCCAAAGACCGAATTGCTACAGAACTCATAAAATTGTTGCAACCACAAAAAGAGTATAGTAAAGCGCACATAAAAGAGTTACTTGTGGATATATACAAAGACCTGGGAATAGATGGTAATCCTTCAGCCTCGGATATTGAGCAGTATATGACGGTAAAAAGTAGTTCTACTCGAAAAGATGGCAAGAAAATTGCTACATTCAAGATTGAATCGCCATACAGAACAAAGGTGTCGCTCTTTTTAAAGATGACCGATGTTAAGAATCCTCAGTTGTATGATATTGATACAATCTTAAATATTATTTGCACAGGGAAGTACTTTCATCTTGTAGAAAAGGTTAATAGGGCAAGGAGTGCTACCGATAAAGATAGTTACGACAAAATAAAATCTCAACTTCCTGCCGTTACTTGGAATGGTACCTTCAAATCTAAGTGTGCAAGTGAACTCGAACATTACTCCTCCTTTGTGGCTTTGGATTTTGACCATATACCAAGAGATAAGCAAGATGGGTTCGTAGCCTGGATAAAGGGTTTTTCCTGCGTGTATGCCTATTTCTTAACACCGTCGGGACGTGGTTATAAAGTTATTGTTCTACACGACAATTACGAGCCACGCTATCATTATGACCTTTATGAGCAACTGTTGGAACTTTTTGATTGCCCTTGGATAGACCGCTCGACATCAGATATCGCACGAGGACATTATCTCTCTTATGACCCCGCGTTGGAGATAAATCCCAATCCCGTACCTTTCCACTTTGTGCCATCCGCACCGGAAGCCAAAGATATAGAAGTTCGTACAGAAACAATTATACTCGATTCAGATGGCAACGACCTGCTTGTTCAAGACGATGATTATATCTCAAATTTTATGAACCGGTTACATCGTTGCATTATTTCTGACGATGAAATAATAAGAATCTTGCGCAGCAGATGGACGGGTGAAGCTATTACTCGCGGACGCAATAATGCCGCAATGTCTTATGCCGGAGTCCTATGTAAAGCCGGTATCAAGAAGGATGCAGCAAAGTTTTTCATAGAGCAACTTATCCCGGGCTTTGATGTTTCGGAAATTATCGAATATGCTTACAATAAGAATATCTTTGGCTGTGAGCGTAGGAGGTTCAGAAGAAAGCTGTAGAGCTCATTAACCGTGCAGAAATGTGCGGTTATTTTTTTCTTGTGCGTGCGCGGTAGCGTGTGCATTGCCTTCCCAAGCAAAGCCTTTGAAACGAAAAATCCCACCTGTCTGAAAGAGACAAGTGGGATACTAAGGTCGCTCCAAAACCTAACGTGGGTAAGCAGAATTACCTTCTTTTGCATTATATTCTCCGGGTGATCGCGGTAAGCATCAAGCTCCGTAGTTGCATCACCGTGAAGCCGCAGAATATCGCTATCTGCTACAATGCCGTTTTTTTTTTGAGGTAATTATACATCTTATCCACCTCGGCCTTCGTATCAACACAGTACAGAACACCTTCATCTTGCTTGTATTGAATAAGCTCCCTTATACTCTGCGTCTTGCCGGCTCCACAACCGGTAGATAGGAGGTATGCACCCTGTCGGTCGGGGATGTCAAGACACCCGTTCTTGAATTGTATTTCAAAACCGGGTCCGGTGGTATGTGGTGTTATTGCTGGCATTCTTATCTTCTTTTATTACAAGTATAAAATAAGCCGGGGGACCGGATTCGAACCGGTTTCTCATCAACTAAGGCGAGATATACTCACCAAAGGATTATTTTGCCCCGTTTAAAACTACCTACCCGGCTTATTTTAGTTTAAGAGGCGCTCTCACCGCCTCCTGGTTATTACTCTTAAATCGTTGTAAGGTCTCCCAAGATTCTACTGCTGTTGCTCTTTACTCAACTTTTTTAGCTTCTGCACCAAGGCCGATTCCAAATCATAACGCTTTAAAGCAAGTGGAGCCACTGGAGTTGCAAATTTCTTTGCTTTATCCTCATCCCTTTGGGTACCTATGCCATACGAATAGCAATAATACACTAAATTCATACAATCTGTGTCTCCCATCTCGGCACCTTTTTCGAGGTACGATAACGCTTTAGAAAAATCGATATACGTTCCAATCCCTCGTTGATAGCAGGCGGCGAGGTTTACACAATCTTGTGCTGTGCAGAACGTCGAATTGCATATTCTCTGCCTAAAATCGAATGCAGAGCATTCGTTTTTGGGTACACCTATCCCTTGACTAAATATATTTACCAATGCTATGTTTACTTTTCGGTGAAATGGTATCACCGTTGGTTCTGTTATCTCGAAACATTCCATAAAATAATGCATCGCTTTCTTTGTGTTAGCAGTGGTTCCAACTCCGTATAGGTAACAGTAAGCGAGTGCGTAAAGTGTGTCGAATAAAATTTCATTTAATTTTGCAACATCTTCTGTAGATAACGATTTGTCTAAATTTGCCAATTCTGCTCTTATCTGTTTCTCTTGCGAACGCCACAACTCAAATGCTTTGGATTTATTTGGTTGCCCCCCGCCCAAACCATAAAATTCGTACCATGCTAACCTAGAGATATCAGTAGCATCGTTGAATTCGTTCACCAACTTTTTTAGTAAACTATAAGCCTTTGCACGATCCTTTTTTGTGTCTTTACCATTCTCGTAACAATATATTAGTCGTTGTCGATATAATGGATTATCACAATTTTCTTGCAACTTAATTTCCTCAAATGATTGGGGCAAAATTGCATTACCGTGAAATTTATATGCAGTGTCGAGGCTAAGCGTTGGACCTGTAATGATTTCATCGTTAATTTGAGCAAAAGCGCTCTTGTATTCTTCTTCGTCATCTTCAGACGAAGAAAATAAATCCGTCAATGCGTATGTTTGGTCAACGCAGTCCGCTTGGTCACTCACTTGAGCTAGTTCTACAAGCTCGTTAATAATCTCGCTATTGTTCTCGCCGGCTACTATCGCTTCACCGGTGAGAGATTTCTGATTTTTTTTCATATTATTATTAATTTCAACTGCCAATAAATACATTTAAACGATTATTCTTTGGGTTAAATGATAGGCTTTCAACTCTCAAAGCTACAATGCTATGATTCGGTTCTCCGTATGGTCTATCGTTTGTGTCAAGTGTTGCATACATTTTTATAAACCCTTCCTTGATCTCTGATAGTACGTCATTTGTCGTTTTAAAATCAAAATCAACTATATACTCCCCATCAAAAGGGTAGTCAAGGACGAGCTTGGCATGAATTATTCCTTCTGGGCTTAAAAATGGTAATAAGTCATCTGGTAGTGTATTGAGGATTGAATATCGGGGGTCATGACAATCAAAGTTATACACCGAGATGTACCACACCCGTGAATCGAAAAGATTTATGCAACCACATTCGTCGACTGCTTTGTATTTTAAGCGTGGCACATCGTAGTCAATTTCTGTACCAAATTGCTTCTCATTAAATGTAAGCATAAATTCTTCTTTCTCTTTTGTGAAAATACCATCTGAATAAAAAAATTTCTCCCAAGAAAGCAAACGCTTCATCTCCTCTTCATTCATCAAAGCCTTCGTGAATGTTGCATTAAGAGATGATGCTGGTATTTCTTGCTCTGTCGTTTTTTTATCGTGAACCGTAGAAGTATTTATATTAGTTAATACTTGAGCCACTGTTGCAGACTCGTTACCACTCACTGTGGCAGTCTCTTTTACACCGCTGCCGGGCGTTGTCTCGCAAGCACCAGCCTGGGGTGCCATTGAGCTTTGGAATACTATTTCTTCCATAATTGTTTCTTCGTTGTTTAATTGGTTAATCACTGGAGCGGTTTCCACCTGCTCGTTAATATTCTCGGTAGTGTTCTCACCGGCTACTGTCTTTGCCGAAGAGTTTTTGTTTGTTACATTACGCATATCTACTATTGATTATATTTGTCTGCATGAACTTCTCTAGGTCGGAGCGTTTTACATATATCTTCCGGCTAATCTTCGTGTATGGGATGATTTTCTTGTCCCTGTAGTTCTGCCAAGTCTTTCGACAAATGCCAAGCGTTCTCATTACCTCTTCTGAGTCGAGATAATCCTCTTTTGGTTTCTCCTTATTAATAGAAAGGCTTTCATATAATCTATCAACCTTTTCTATTAAGTCGTCGAATTTATCCGCATCGACGATTAAAATTCTTGTTTCTTTTTCTTTCATAAGTTTAATATATTTAAAGTTTATGTTTCGTTTTCTGAGCTTTACGAAAGCAAAGGTAGCAAGAATTAAAGGGGTGCTTTTTAGCAGAAATTCACCATAAAATATAGAAATCCGTTTCCTTGAAATAGAAACTCATAACTCTTAAACAGAAACTTAAAAACTGTTAAAATGGACTTTTTATACGCGAGTTTGTGTTGAAAGTGAACATGTAGGTGATGAGTTCAAAAAAAAGCATTTTTTTGAAAAAAAAGTGATTTTATATTAGGATGTGCCTTGTGGCTATCTCTGAATAGGGTGGTTACTCTTGGAGCGGCCGGTTTAGAACGTGATTCTATCGTTTTTTTGCTCCTTTTTTGCGAATTATCACCAGATATGAGATTTTTGCCAATATTTTGTGGCTTATTTGTTGTGTTGTCAAGTCAAATATCTGCTTAAGGCATAAGGAGCATTGCTAGAAATTAGCACTATTGGTGGTCTTGAGCCGTTAGTGCGTGTATGATTTTACATAAACATATTTAGCCTGCTTCTTGTGAGAAACAGGCTAGGATTTGGGAAAATGTTTATGTAGTGTTTATGTAAAAATGACAAACCCCTTATAAGAACTTGTCTTACAAGGGGTTGTGAAGAGAGTTTGTACTCGAAGCGGGACTTGAACCCGCACGGCGTTTAAATGCCAAAGGATTTTAAGTCCTTCGTGTCTACCGATTCCACCATTCGAGCAACCTTGATATGTTTTGCCTTGTTTTGTAAAGGCTGTGCAAAGATAATGGCTTTTGCCAATAAATCAAAGCAATGGGGCGTTTAATTTTGGTTATCAGTTGGCTACAACTATATATGGTGGCAGCCCCTCTACCACGCGATAGCGCCATAGTGGGCGTGTGTCGCCCTCTATGGGTATGCCGCCGCTGTTGAGGTCGTATTTGCTGCCGCATTTTTCGCAGTGTGCGTGTCCCACGGGTTGTGTGACGGTGAGTTTACGGCTCCTGAGGTCGCATTTGGGGCAGGCAAGGTCAAATGCCCATTTGTTGCCGTCGAATGCCGACGGGGTGCCTATGATGAGCCCGCCCAGCCCATAGTGGAATGTGCCTTGCTGCAGCTGTATGGCTGTGAGGCGTTCGGTCTTTTCCACCTCCTCGCGCCCTTCGTAGTAGCGCACTTTGTAGTCGGTGCCTCCACTGCGGGTTATTGTTATGTATTGCCCATAGCCTTGTACTATGTTGTATGGGTATATCGTTGCATCGCAACTGAAATAGACGGGGTAGCCCGAATTGCTGCCTTCGTCGCTGCAGGCGGCAAGGGTGAGCAGGGTGGTGATAATGAGAATTGTCCTTTTCATCGTCTGTTTTTTATCTCTATGTACAATTGAAAACGCAACCACGCTGCATTTATTATGCTGCGCGGTTGCGTTTAACTGTTTTTATCATCAGAGGGTAAGCAGTGCCTTTTCGGCCTCGCGGCTCTTGGAGAAGTTCATTGCGTTGTATGTGCTCTCCATAAGGGCTGTTATCTGCTCGTTGCACAGGTTGCCTATGCTGCCTTCGTGCGTGTGGTTTATCTTCTTGTTGGGGGTGAATGTACCGGCCTCTATGTCGAGCCCCACCTTCTTGTATGCATCGCGGAAGGGCATTCCCTCGGCTGCAAGGCGGTTCACCTCCTCCACGCTGAACATTGCATCGTAGCGGTTGTCCTCCAGGATGCTCTCGTTTACCTCTATGCGCTTTATTATGTAGGTTGCCATTGCTATGCACTCCTTTATCTCGCCGAAGGCGGGCAGGAATAGTTCCTTTATTATCTGCAGGTCGCGGAAGTAGCCGCAGGGCAGGTTGTTCATTATGAGGATAATGTCTGTGGGCAGTGCTTGCAGGCGGTTGCACTTGGCGCGCAGCAGTTCGAACACGTCGGGGTTCTTCTTGTGTGGCATAATGCTGCTGCCTGTGGTGCACTCGGCAGGCAGTTTTACGAAACCGAAATTCTGCGAGTTGAACATACAGGCATCGAATGCTATCTTGGCAAGTGTGCCGGCTACGGTTGCAAGGGCGTATGCTACGTTCCTTTCGCACTTGCCGCGCCCCATCTGTGCATATACCACGTTGTAGTTCATTGAGTCGAACCCAAGCAGTTCGGTGGTCATTGTGCGGTTCAGGGGGAACGACGAGCCATAGCCTGCTGCCGAACCAAGCGGGTTGCGGTTACACATCTTGTAGGCTGCCTGCAGAAAGAGCATATCGTCGGCAAGGCTCTCGGCGTATGCGCCGAACCACAATCCGAACGACGATGGCATTGCCACTTGCAGGTGGGTGTAGCCGGGCATAAGCACATCCTTGTGCTTGTTGCTCTGCTCAATGAGTGCATCGAATAGTTCCTTTACACCCTCGCACACATCCTGCAACTCCTTGCGGGTGAACAGTTTGAGGTCGAGCAATACCTGGTCGTTGCGCGAACGGCCGCTGTGTATCTTCTTGCCCGTGTCGCCCAGCTTGCGTGTGAGCATAAGCTCCACCTGCGAGTGTACATCCTCCACGCCCTCTTCAATGATGAACTCGCCCTTTTCTATGGCAGCGTATATGTTGCGCAGTTCGGCGTGCAGGCTGTTCTTCTCCTCTTCGGTTAGCATCCCTATGGTGGCAAGCATAGCGCTGTGTGCCAGCGAGCCCATTACGTCGTAGGGTGCAAGGAAGAGGTCGAGTTCGCGGTCCTTGCCCACGGTGAAGCGCTCAATCTCGGGGTTTACGTCTATATTCTTTTCCCAAAGTTTTTTTGCCATAGTCCTCTCTTTAGTATGCTATTAGTGCAAGTGCGTCGGCTATCTTCTCCAGGCCCTCTTTCAATGGTTTTTCAATCATTGCACGGAGCATAAAGTTAATTTCGGCCTTTGCCACCACGCGCATTTTGGAAGCCTGTTCGCCGTCGGGGATTATCTGTATCCAGAAGTTGGCGGGCATAGGCGAGCCTTCGGTCTCGAATTTTATGCATTTGGGTGCTTCTCGCTCCACCACCTTAAGGGTGATTTTGCCCACGGGGGGCACATCCACGGTAACGCGGTCGCGGTCGTATGTGAGCTCCTTTACTTTGTCCTGTGGCACACGGTCCTTTATGCTCTCGAGGTTGTTGAGGTCCTCTAATTTGCTATATACCCTCTCCTGTGGGTAGGGTATGTTCTTTACACTGCTTTCGTATTGGCTCATAGCGGCTTATTTTAGGTCGTTTCTCCACTCCGAGGGGTTGGCACGCCACTCCTTCAATGTGGGCATAACCTCCTCTGTTATGTAACCGGTCTCTTTGGCGGCCTCAAGCACTGCCTCGTAGTTGGTGAGGGTGATGAGCTTTACGCCTGCATTGGCAAATGCCTCCTGTGCAACGCCGAAGCCGTATGTGAACGATGCCACCATACCCACAACCTCAACGCCTGCTGCACGCAGTGCATCAACTGCCTTGAGGCTGCTGAGGCCGGTAGATACAAGGTCCTCTATCACAACTACCTTTGCGCCGGGCTGTATGTCGCCTTCAATCTGGTTGCCCAGGCCGTGGTCTTTGGCTTTGGGGCGCACATATACAAAGGGCTTGGCAAGCTCCTCGGCAACAAGGGCACCCTGTGCAATGGCTCCTGTGGCAACGCCTGCAACGGTGTCGGCCTCGGGGAACTCCTGGAGTATGAGGTTGGCAAGGCCCAATTTTACGCGTGTGCGCAGTTCGGGGAACGAGAGTGTCTTGCGATTGTCGCAGTAGAAGGGCGATTTCCAACCCGATGCCCAGGTGAAAGGCTCTGTGGGTTGCAGTTTTACGGCTTTGATTTTGAGCAGCTCGGCTGCAAGAATTAGTTCTGATTTTGTTGCCATAATCGTATAGTATTAAAAGTTTATAAATCGTTTTGTGTTTGGTTTATCTTTGCGAAGATACGAAAAAGTAAATTAAGCGGGCGCTTTTTTGCTATTTTGTTTGGGTGTAGCCCTCTTTTTTGAGCAATTCAATTATTTTCTCCTTGAAATCGCCCTGCACAAGAATTTCGCCATCCTTCACGCTGCCGCCGCTGCCGCATTAGCTCTTCAGCAGCTTGCCAAGCTCCTTTATGTCGTTGTCGCTGCCAATGAAATTCTTTATTATGGTTACCGTTTTGCCACCGCGGTGGTTCTTTTCTATGCTCACGCGCAGCTTCTGCTGCTGCTTGGGCAGGGTGCAAATTTCCTCCTTTTCATCGGTGGAATATTGGAAATCGGGGTTGGTGGAATATACTATGTTGAGCCTCTCCTTCCAGTCGTTCTTTTTCATTGCTTAATGTGGTTTTTTGTGGGTTGTGCTTCTTTTTACCACTGCGAAGATACTATAATTTTGAACATTTTATATATAATTTTTTTATGTGCTCATAAAATAACGCTATTTTTGCTACGTTATAAATTATACACGCGTGAGAAACACATTATGCCCGCAATAAGTAACATAGAAAAAGTTCCCGAACCCACCTTGCGCCGCCTGCCGTGGTATTTGTCGGTGTGCCGCCTGCTTAAATCGCGCGGCGAACAGTATGTTTCGTCCACCCGTTTGTCGAAGGAGACCAACATTGTGGCATCGCAGATAGCCAAGGACCTCTCCTGTGTGAATATCATAGGCCGCACCCGTGTGGGCTACGATATCGACAACCTGTTGCAGGTGCTCGAGGATTTTCTGGGCTTCACCCGTATGCACAAGGCTTTTTTGTTTGGGGTGGGCCGTTTGGGCACGGCGCTGCTCAACGATTCGGGCCTCAAGCAGTTCGGCCTTGAGGTGGTGGCGGCGTTCGATGTGAACCAACGCGTTGTGGGGCATAACATTTCGGGCATTCCTGTGTATCACATAAGCGAGCTCGAAAAGCAGATGCGCCGCCACAATGCAAAAATAGGGGTGCTCACCGTGCCCATTGACAGCGCACAGGAGGTGGCCGACAAAATGGTGGTGTGGGGCGTGAAGGCGATATGGAATTTCACCCCTCTGCGCATCAGGGTGCCCGAAAACATCGTGGTGCAGAATACATCGCTCTATGCCCACCTGTCGCTTATGTTTAACCGCCTCGAGGGCCTTGCCGCCGTCGATGATAAATAACTTTTTCAGATGAAGATAATTGCAGTTGGGAAAAACTACCCTTGCCACGCATACGAGTTCGACGGAACTACCGAGAAACCGCAGTTTCCTATGATTTTTATGAAGCCCGATTCGGCCATCCTCAAGAACGGCAAGCATTTCTATATGCCCGATTTCCTTGGCCGCATAGATTACGAGGCCGAGGTGGTGGTGCGCATAAACCAGCTTGGCAAGAGTATCCCTGCCCGTTTTGCTCATCGTTACTACGATGCCATAACCGTGGGAATTGATTTCACTGCTCGTGATATGCAGCGCGCTTTTATTGAGGCGGGGGCTCCGTGGGAACTGTCCAAGGGCTTCGATGGCGCAGCGGTGTTGGGCGAGTTCCGCCCAATAGAGCAATTCGATATAAAGGATACAAATTTTTCGCTCACAATAGACGACGAAACCGTGCAGAGCGCCAATACATCGCAGATGCTCTTCCCGGTTGACGAGGTTATCGCCTACGTGAGCCGCTTCTGCACGCTTAAAACAGGTGACTTGATATTTACGGGAACCCCCGCCGGTGTGGGCGAGGCGCGCATAGGTACCCATTTGAAGGGTTTCCTTGGCAACGACAAGGTTCTCGATTTTCATATACGATAGATTATGAGTACAAGAAATTCATTCGTTACGGCCCTGCTGCTCTTCCCCGCTATGTTGTGGGGGCAGTTTACCGATGTCCTTTGGGGCACGGCTCAGGGCGACACCATATTGCCCGTATGCACCCACGTACAGCAGCTGCCTGCCGATTACGAGGGCTATAGATATACAGCGCATATAGAATACCCCGAATTCTGCCCAATGACGGCTGCCGAGGTGGCCCGTTACCATCTGGCAGGGCGCGAGGTTTTGTTCTGCGCGTGGCCGGTGATAGATGCGCGTGTGACCATTGCAGCCAAGGAGCCGCAGCTCGATGTGTCGTTTGTGCCGGTGGTGTTTGTCGATGGCAAGTTCCTGCGCATAAACTCATACAAACTGGTTGTAAAAAGAGAGGCCGCAAGCCGCCCTGCAAAGGCCGTCACCCGCTCGGCGGCAGAGCGCTATGCCGCAAATTCGGTTCTTGCAGAGGGGCGCTGGGTGAAGATAAAGGTATCCTCCTCGGGCGTGCACCAGATAACCGCTGCCGACCTCTCCAAAATGGGTTTCAAGAACCCCGCAAAGGTTCGCCTTTACGGTTACGGCGGCAACCAGTTGCCCGAAACGAATCTGCACAAGCTCATAGACGACCTGTGCGAGATACCGCTGTGGCGCGAGGGTAACCGCCTGCTCTTTTATGCCAACGGCCCCGTGTCGTGGAGCTACTCCGCTGGGCGTTATGTGCATAAGCAAAATGTCTATTCAAACTATGGCTGTTATTTCCTCACCGAGGGTGACGAGGAGCCTATGGCCTTCCCCGTGGCCGCCGAGGAGACAAGTTTTTCTTCGACATACACATCGTTCCCCCATTATACTTTCTATGAAAACGACGCCCTGTCGTTGTGCAATTACGGTCGCGTACTGCTCGACAGCTATAACTTTGCACAGGGGCGCATTAAAAGCTATACCTTCGATACCACCGGAATAACAGGGGAGAACGTGGTGCTGGATATTGCCTTTGGCAGCAGCGCCGAGGCCGACGGCAGCGTGGCAATAGATGTTGCGGGTACACGCGTGGGCTCCCTGAGCGTGCCGAAAAGGTCCTCTACCGACCTGGGCCGCATTTCGAGCGGGCGTTACAATGTGACGGCGTTGAACGAAAAAACGGTCATCAAACTCACTCATAATGTCTCCTCCACGGCGCAGACGGGTTATCTCGATTATTTGCGCCTGAACTACCGCCGCAGTTTGCAGCTGCAGCAGCCGCAAATGAACTTTCGCGGTGCAAGCTCGTCGGCAACAAATGCAAAATATGTGATAGGCGGTGCCGACAATTCGGTGCGTGTGTGGCGCGTTACATCGCAAAACGATATATGCGAGATAAAGGGTACGTTCCAGGGTGGCGAATATTCAGTTATTGCCCCCGCCATCTTCAGCGAGGAGTATGTGGCACTGCGCACAAGCGAACCATTCCCGTCGGTGGAGGTTGCCGGCGTGGTTGCCAACCAGAACCTTCACGCTCTGCAACAGGCCGATATGGTTATTATAGTGCCGTCCAACGGTGCCTATCTGCAGCCTGCCGAGCGTCTGGCCCAAGCGCACCGCACAATGGATGGCATATCGGTTGCTGTGGTAACCGCCGAGCAGGTGTATAACGAATTCTCGTCGGGTACCCCCGATGCCACGGCCTATCGCCGCTTTATGAAGATGCTCTACGACCGCGCCTCGTCGGCTGCGGATGCTCCTAAATATTTGCTGCTCTTTGGCGATGGTATGGTAGATAACAGGGCTGTGACTACAAAAGGCCACAACCCCGACGACTATCTGTTGTGCTACGAATCGGAGAACTCGGTAAGTGCAATATATTCCTACGTGCTCGAAGATTACTATGGCTACCTCGACGACGGTGAGGGTGCGAACCACACACGCGATAAGGTGGATATAGGTGTGGGCCGCTTCCCCGTGAAGAATCTTATGGAGGCCAATGCCGTAGTTGACAAAACCATTGCCTATATGAAAAACGGCGAGGCCGGCGCCTGGCAGAATGTGATAGCCCTGCTGGGCGACGATGGCGACAAGAAGATCCCCAACCAGCATATGAAGGATGCCGAGAGTGTGGCACGTGTGGTTGGCGAGAACTATCCCGCATATATACTTGACCGCATCTATTGGGATAACTACGAGCCTGTGGCCAACTCCACGGGCAACAGCTATCCGCTGGTGACCGAGGCAATACGCGACCGCCTCGATGAGGGCGCGCTTGTGGTGAACTATTCGGGCCACGGCAGTGCCAACCTGCTGTCGCACGAGATGGTGTGGTTTGCATCGGATATGCAGGAACTTACATCGCCCCGCCTTCCCTTCTGGGTAACTGCCTCTTGCGACATAGGCCCGTTTGATATGGGCGACGGCTCGCTCTCCGAGGCTGCCATCCTAAACCCCAACGGCGGCGCAGTGGGCCTCTTCACCACCACGCGCACCGTGTTACAGGTGTACAATGCCATTATAAACCGTGCGTTTATGGAGGTGTTGCTCTCGCCCGTGCATAACGGCCTGCCGCAGGCTGTGGGCGATGCCGTGCGCAGGGCCAAAAACAATGTAATCACGGCCGGTGCCACGGATGCCACCGATTTGAGCGAAAACAAGTTGCAGTTTGTGCTGCTTGGCGACCCTGCATTACGCCTCAAACTGCCGCAGTATAGTTTTGTGATAGAAAAGTTCAATGGTGTCGATGCGGCAACGGCAACCAACGTGTCGGCCGGCAGCAAACTCACGGTAGAGGGCTACGTGGCACAGCCCGACGGCTCCCCGGCCACCGATTTTACAGGCCTGCTCACGTCGCAGCTCTACGACAGTGCCGAGGAGGTTACCACCCGCGACAACACTGGGCTTGGTGCCTACAGCTACACCGCCTATGAGAAAAATCTGTTCGTTGGCAGCGACTCGGTGAAGAATGGCCGTTTCAACATAACAATGCCGGTTCCTATGGATATGAGTTATAGCGGCGAGCAGGGGTTGTTGAGCCTTTTTGCGGTAGATAACACAAAGAGTGCCATAGCGCAGGGCAGTTTCGACAATTTCCTCATTGCAGGCACGGCGCCATCGCTTGAGAACGATGGCAAGGGGCCCGAAATAAAACTCTTTATAAGCGGAGAGGCAACAACCGATGGGGTGGAGGTGAATGCCACACCATATATTTATGCCGAACTCTTCGATGAAAACGGAATAAACACCGTGGGTACGGGCGTGGGCCACGACATTATGCTCATAGTGGACAACGACATAGAACATACATATAACCTGAATGACGTGTACAATCCCGTGGTGGGCGATTACACACGCGGCACGGTGGGCATCACGCTTGGTAGTCTGTCGGCCGGCGAGCACACTGCGGTGCTGCGTGCCTGGGATTTGTATAACAACTCCTCGGTTGCGGAATTCTCGTTTATGGTGGTGCCCGGCCTTGCTCCGCACATTGCCAGCCTGGAGCTGAACCCCTCGCCCGCCCGTTTCGGGCAGTTGTCAACCTTTGTGCTTGCCCATAACTTCCCCGGCAGCACGCTCGATGTAACCATAGAGGTGTTCAATATGTTGGGGCAAACGGTGTGGAAGAACAGCGAAACGGCCCACTGCGCAGGCAATGTATATACATATGACTGGGATGTGACAGCTTCGAGCGGTGCCGCAATGCCTACAGGTGTATATCTGTGCCGCGCCTCAATATCGTCGGGCGGTGGCAGCGTGGTGACAAAATCGGGAAAATTCATTGTGATAAACAATAAATAGATGAAAATGCAGTTTTAATAAGGAGTAAATGTTGTAAAAAATAAAATATGGCAAAAAATAGAATTTTTTCAATACTGTTGCTTGCAGTGCTTTTGCTGCCGGCCGCCTATGCTCAGAAAGAGCAGTTTAACCCTGTATATACGGGTGTGACCTCTCTCTCTATCGCCCCCGATGCCCGCGCAGGTGCTATGGGCGATGTGGGTGTGGCTACCGACCCCGATGTCTTTTCGCAATATTGGAACCCCGCGAAATACCCTTTTAATATTGCGCGTGCGGGTGTGGCTATGTCCTATACACCTTGGCTCCGCCAGTTGGTGAACGACATCGACCTCATAAACCTTGCCGGCTTCTACCGCATAGGCGACTATTCGGCAGTGAGCGCTTCGCTCACATATTTTTCGCTGGGCGAGGTTACGATGCTCAGTAACGATATGACAATAAAACCGTATGAAATGGCGGTGGATGTGGCCTACTCGCGTATGCTGTCGGAAAAACTGTCGGCAGCCATTGCCTTGCGTGCAATATATTCCGACCTGCAGTACTCTATGGACGAGGATGTGGAGCCGGGTAAGGCTTTTGCGGCAGATATGGCGCTGTACTATAACAACTACATTATGATGGGCGACCGCGAGTGTATGCTGGGCCTTGGTATGAACATCTCCAACATTGGTACCAAGATATCTTACGATGGCGGTGCCACCAACGAATTTATCCCCACCAACCTGCGTTTGGGTGCATCGCTATTGTATCCCATTGACGAGTACAATACAATATCGTTCAGCGTGGATATAAACAAACTGCTCGTGCCCACACGCCCCACATATGCGCAGTTCCTCGAGGAGAACGGATACGCTGCAGACGAGCAGGGCCTGCAGTCGGAATATGCATCGTGGCTCGACGCCGAGGGCTACAACGACATATCCTCAATATCGGGTATCTTCAAGTCCTTCAACGATGCCCCCGGCGGTATGAGCGAGGAGCTCAAGGAGATTTATGGCGGTATAGGTGTGGAGTATTGCTACAACCAACAATTTTCGCTGCGTGGCGGTTACCACTACGAGAACGAGTTTAAGGGAAACAGAAAGTACTATACCCTGGGTGCGGGCTTCAGAATGAGCGTGTTCTCATTGGATGCGGCCTACCTTATTTCGGCTGCGCAGAGCAACCCATTGGACCAGACACTCCGTTTCTCGCTCTCATTTGATATGGACGGCTTGCGCGACCTCTTCCGCCGTTATTGATAACATATAAAAAGAATAAATACTATGATACGTGTAGGTTTTGGTATTGATGTTCACCGTTTTGTCGAGGGGCGCCCGCTTTGGATTGGCGGTGTGCAGGTTCCTTATGAGTATGGCCTCGACGGCCACTCCGATGCCGATGTACTCATACACGCAATATGCGATGCGCTGCTGGGCGCTGCCAATTTGCGCGACATAGGCTTCCAGTTCCCCGATACATCCGATGAGTTCCTTAACATCGACAGCAAAATCCTCTTGCGCCGCACAGGTGAGTTGCTTGCCGCAAAGGGGTACAGAATAGGTAATATAGATGCCACGGTGGCGGCTCAGGCCCCCAAGCTCAACCCTCACATCCCTGCTATGCAGCAGACGATGGCAGCCGTGCTTGGCATAGATGCCGATATGCTCTCAATCAAGGCCACTACAACCGAAAAACTTGGATTTGAGGGGCGCAAGGAGGGTATCACGGCCTATGCTACCGTGCTCATAGAGAAATAATCCCAAAACGCAATGAAGGGCATTATCTCCCGTCTTGTGTTATCGGCAGCATTCGTGCTGCTGATTTCGTCTTGTGCCACTCTGTCGGGTAACGGAGTGGGGCGCATAAAGCACTACACGATAGAGAGCGACAGGCTGCCTGCCTCGTTCGATGGTTTTACGGCGGCTTTCTTGTCCGACCTTCATTTCCCAAGTAAATTCACTCCCAAACGTCTGCAAAAGGTTGTGGCCGCTTTGTCGCACCTGGCACCCGATGCCATCTTTATGGGTGGCGATTATGTGCCCTCGCCCCAATATGCACAGCTGCTGTTTTCCTCCTTTTCATCGGTGGAAACCGCCTGCGGAAAATATGCCGTGCTTGGCAATCACGACTATCGCCTGCGCGACTCTGTGGCCGTTGCAATGGAGCGTAGTGGTGTGCGCCTACTTGCCGACGAGGTTTCCTATTTGCAACGTGGCGGCGATAGCATAGCCGTGGTGGGCGTGTATAATCCATTCAAGCCTTCGGCTGCTGTGCGGCAGCTTGCTACGGGTGTGCAGGGTGACTGTTTTACAATAATTCTTTCTCACACGCCCGACTTTGCACAAGATACCCGCGTGCCCTGCGAACTTGTTCTTGCGGGCCACACCCACGGCGGTCAGGTGAGTCTGTTGGGGCTATATACCCCCGTGAAAAATACAAAATACGGGGCACGTTTCCTGCGCGGGCTCAACAGCACCACCGATGGCGTGCCGGTGATTACCACCAACGGGGTGGGTACATCGCGGCGCAAGCTGCGTTTTTGTGTACCCAGCGAAATTGTGGTCATTACATTCAAAAGGATGTGCGTGGATAAATAATATTTCCTTATCTTCGTACCCGAATATCATAGCAGAATGAAACCTCAAGCATCCGATACCGACAAACTTTTTATGCAGCGCTGTCTGCAACTTGCCCGTTGCGGAGCGGGCAGCACATCGCCCAACCCAATGGTTGGAGCGGTGATTGTATGCGATGGCCGCATAATAGGCGAGGGGTATCATATACGTGCGGGTGAGCCTCACGCCGAGGTTAATGCCGTGGCATCGGTGAAGGAGTGCGACAAGGCGCTGCTTGTGCGCTCCACCATATATGTGAGCCTTGAACCCTGTTCGCATTACGGGAAAACGCCCCCTTGTGCCGACCTCATAATCTCCTGTGGAATACCGCGTGTGGTGATAGGTGTTACCGATACAAATGCCCAAGTGAATGGCGGCGGTATTGCCCGTTTGCGCGCGGCGGGTATAGATGTGGTAGTGGGTGTTTTGCAGGACGAGGCTTCCGAATTAAACAAAAATTTCTTTACATATCACAGACAAGGCCGCCCTTGCATAACGCTTAAATGGGCCGAGAGTGCCGACGGGTTTATAGATGCCCTGCGCACAAGCTCATCACAGCCCGCAGCCCGAATATCAACGCCGGTGTCGCAGGTGGCAGTTCATCGCTTGCGCGCACAAAACGATGCCATATTGGTGGGTACGCGCACTGCTCTGCTCGATAACCCCTCGTTGAATGTGCGCCATTGGGCAGGGCGTCAACCGCTCCGCCTGGTCATCGATAAGGACGGTTTGCTGCCCGCTTCGCTGCATCTGTTCGACGGGGTGCTGCCCACCGTGGTTTACACGGCTCGCGAGGCGGTGGGTAAATTTGGTAAAAATATCGAACAGGTAGTGCTCGATTTCTCTGCCGATGTACTGCCACAGATACTCGCTCATCTGCATTCGCGCAAAATAAATTCGCTGTTGGTGGAGGGTGGTGCGCAACTGCTGCAAAGTTTCATCGATGCCTCGCTGTGGGACTTCATAAGGGTTGAACGCAACCCCTCTCTCTATTTGGGTGGCGGTGTCGCTGCACCGCACGTTCCTTCGCAGGTGGATGTTCGTGAAATATCCGATTTTGGCACACATATTGTGCTAATTACCCCTAAAAAAGCCATTTAAGTTATAAAATAATATAAATAACGCGCGAAAAAGCGCATAAACCAAAAAATGTTGCTAATTTTGTAGATTGAATGTTTATAACAAATTTCTATGAAAAAGAGCATCGCAATATATTTGGCATTTTTCTCGCTGCTGTTTGCCGGGGTGTCGTGTTCGGGCGACGATGATGGTGTAACCATTACCGGTACTCCCTATGCATTTATATCTTCGTTTGCAATAGACAACATCCTGTCGCCTTTCCACGATGTGACGGTGGAGGGCAAAGATACCATTGTGCAAAAACTTGTGTCGGGCGATGAGTTCAAGTTCGTCGTTGACCAAAAGACAAAAGAGATATATAACATCGACTCGCTCACATATGGCACAAGGGTTGACAAAGTGGCCACCTTCCTGTCATACACGGGTGTGCCCCAATGCTACGATGCCGAGGCGGGCGATTATGTCTATTATTACTCTGTGGATTCTTTGGATTTTACATCGCCTGTGAGCGTGTGCGTGCAATCGACCGACGGAACATACGAGAACTATTACACGATAAAGATAAATGTGCACCAAGTAGACCCCGATTTGCTTGTGTGGGAATCGTTCCCCGTGGACGAGGCTGTTGCGGCATTGACTCCCCGCCGCCTTGTGGAGCGCGACGGCGTGCTCTATCTCTTCTGCACCGATGCGGCAGGCGCTGCATTCGTGGCGGTCTCCTCTGCACAAGGAACCCCCTCCTGGACACTCTCTCCTGTTGATGTTGCTGCGGCCGATGTGTCGCAGGTGCAGCTGTTTGGCGGTGCCTTCTATATGGTTGCAGGTGGTGTGCTCTATTCGTCGGTAGATGGCGCCTCCTGGTCGCCGACTGCCGCTGACGCGGGCCTTGTGGCATTGCTTGCGGTGTGCGACAATGGAACAACAATGTTGGCTGCCGATGGCGAAAACATTCTTTCAACCACCGATGGCGTTTCTTTCGCGGTGGCAGAGCCTCTGCCTGCCGATTTTCCCATATATGGTTGTAGCAGTGCGTCGTATCCCCTTGTCACAAATAATAAGATATTCCGCAGTGTAGTCGTAGGCTATGCCGATGAGGCTATGAGCAGCGACGTCAAGGTGTGGAGTAAACTTTCCACCGAAAACGGTTGGTGTGCCTATGAGCAGCCCAACAGCGATTACAAGTGTCCGCCTATGGCCGGTTTGCAGGTGCTTCATTACGACAACGCCTTCTTTGCATTGGGTGGTGCAGCCACGATGGGCGACAAAGCTATAGCGCCGTTTGCCTCCTTCTATGTGTCGAAGGACAATGGCATAGCCTGGCGTCTGTGCAAGGATTATGCTTTACAGTTGCCCGCATCGCTCAAAGGCAGCACACAGCCTTTCGCTTCGGCGGTAACTGCCGACAACTATATGTGGATAATAACCCCTGCCGCCGCTTGGCGTGGCAGAATAAACCGTCTTGGCTTCTAATGGGTTCTGTACTATGAAAAACGCATTGTCAAATAAACTGCTACTGCTTTGCGCGGCCCTGTTGTGTGCGCTCTCTGCCGCTCGTGCCGATGACCTTGAGTATCGCTACGAGATAGGTGGCTTTTTGGGTGGCAGCAGCTATTATGGCGATGCCAACTACAACAGTTTTTTGAAGAACACGAATATTATGGGCGGTTTGATATGGCGATACAACATCAACCCCCGTATGGCGGTGAAAACAAACCTTGCAATGGCAAAAATATCGGGTAGCACAGCCGATGCCGAAAACCGTTTTCCGGGTGGCGATGTGGAGTTCAGCCGCACCATATACGACCTGGGCGCACAGTTCGAGTGCAACTTTTTTGCCTATGGCAGCGGTGCATCGTACAAGGGAACCCGCCGCCTGGTGCCATATATCTTTGCCGGTCTTGGAATGACGTATGCGCCCGAGCCTGCAAAGAATACCTTTGCAATGAACATCCCGGTTGGTGCCGGCATAAGATATAAGTTCGCACCGCGTTGGAACGTGGGCTGCGAGTTGTCGTTCCGCTTTACTACAACCGACGACCTCGACGTGACAAACACAACCGCTCCCATTTTGAGCGACCCATATGGCATAAAGAGCAGTGGTTTCAAGAACAAGGACAGCTACTCCTTTTTGTCGATATTTGTAACCTACGATATTTCGCCCAAATATCGCAGATGTAATAATTGATAAAACAAAAAACATAAATATATGAACTACTCCCAGCAGGTAAATAAAGAGAATGTACCGCAGCATATAGCAATAATAATGGATGGTAACGGCCGTTGGGCCCAGTTGCGCGGTCTCGACCGCTCACAAGGTCACCAGGCAGGTGCCGCCACGGTGCATCAGTTGGTGGAGAACGCAATAAAAATAGGGGTTCGATACCTCACGCTCTATACATTCTCCACCGAGAACTGGAAGCGCCCGCAGGCCGAGGTGGCTGCTCTTATGGCACTGCTTTTCGAGTCTATCGAGGAGGAACTTTTTGTAAAGAACAACGTGGCGTTCCGTGTAATAGGTGATATGAGCAAGTTGCCGCAGAACGTGCGCGAGCGCTTGGAGGCTTGTGTGGCACGCACCGCCGGCAACGACCGTATGACACTTGTACTTGCCCTCAGCTACTCGGCAAAATGGGAAATAACCGAGGCTGTGCGCTCCATTGCAGCGCGTGCAAAGAGTGGCGAGCTTGCAGTTGAGGATATTGACGATGAACTCATATCGTCGTCGCTCACCACCTCCTTTATGCCCGACCCCGATTTGCTCATACGAACCGGCAAGGAGCAGCGCCTGAGCAATTTCCTCCTGTGGCAGTGTGCCTACTCGGAATTCTATTTCACCGAGGTGCTATGGCCCGATTTTGACAATGAGGAGCTCTGCAAGGCTGTGTGCGAGTATCAGAAACGCCAACGCCGCTACGGCCTCACAGGCGAGCAGGTAACTAAATGATAAATAAAGTAAGAAGATGAGATATTTTTCGTTGCTGAAAACAACCCTTTCTGCGCTGTTGCTGCTTGTGATTACACAGGTGGCAGCCCAGCACACCATAGTGAAACCCACAATATTATATACCGGTAATCCCCGCACATACACCATAGGCGGCATTAATCTGTCGGGTGTGGATAATTACGAGCCCTATGTGATTATAGGAATATCGGGCCTGTCGGTGGGCGATGTGATAGATGTTCCGGGCGATGCCATAACCACCGCTGTCAAGAACTATTGGAAGCACGGTCTTTTTGCCGATGTGAGCATTGAGGCCGATAGTGTGGTGGGCGACAAAATATACCTTGGCATAAAGTTGAAACAGCGCCCCCGCATCTCAAACATCAACTACAACGGCGTGAAGAAGGGTGAGCGTGAGGACCTTGAACTTAAACTGCCGCTGCGCAAGGGTAACCAGATTACCCCCAACATTGTTGACCGTGCAAAGAAAATAGTGAAGCAGTACTTCGAGGACAAGGGCTATAACAATGCCGAAGTGAACATTGTTCAGCGCCCCGACGTTACAGCCGATAACCAGATGATTGTGGATGTGAATGTCGATAAGAACGAGAAGATAAAGGTACACCGCATATATATAAACGGAGTGGAAGAGGTTCCCTTGAAAAAGATAAAATATGCGATGAAGATGCGCGAACAAACCCGTTTGAGCACATTCAAGAACACCTTCCTGCGCTCCAAAAAGTTCACCCCCGAAAAGTATAAGGAGGACAAGGAGAACATTCTCTCGCGCTATGCCGAGCTTGGCTACCGCGATGCCCGCATACTGTCCGACAGCGTTGTACCCTACAACGAAAAACGTGTTGATATCCACCTTAATGTGGAGGAGGGTAAGCGCTACTATCTGCGCAGTGTTAAGTGGGTTGGTAACAGCGTGTTCTCTACTGCCTACCTCGACTATCTGCTGCATATGAAGCCAGGTGATGTGTATAACCAGAACGAACTCGACAAACGCCTCTTCACCGACACCGATGCCGTGAAGAACGAATACTACAACAAGGGATATGTGTTCCTGAACCTGATGCCCATAGAGGTGAGCGTGGTGAACGACTCGGTAGATTTGGAGATTCGTATGTCCGAGGGTGTGCAGGCTACCATAGACCGCGTGCGCATATCGGGTAACGAGCGCCTCTATGAGGAGGTTGTGCGCCGCGAGCTGCGCACCGTGCCCGGCGACCTCTTCTCGATGACCGCCCTTGAGCGTTCGTACCGCGAAATTGCCAATATGGGCCACTTCAACCCCGAAACCATCCAGCCCGACGTGCTCGACAATCCCGAAGCAGGTACCGTGGATATAAATTGGGGGCTCGAGACAAAGAGCAGCGACCAGATTGAGCTGTCGGCCGGATGGGGCCAGACAGGTGTGATAGGTAAACTCTCGCTCAAGCTCACCAACTTCTCTATGCGCAACCTCTTCCGCAAGGGTGCGCTGCGTCGCGGAATACTGCCACAGGGCGATGGCCAGACACTCACTCTGAGCGCACAGTCCAATGGTAAGTACTACCAGGCATACAGCATATCGTTCTTCGATCCCTGGTTCGGCCGTAAGCGCCCTAACTCGTTCTCGGTATCGGCGTTTATGTCAATACAGACCGACGTTGCCGACAGCTATTACAACTCGGCTTACTACAATAACTATAACAACTACCTCTATGGTTACGGTAACTACAATGGTTATGGTTATAACAATATGGCATCGTACTACGACCCCGACAAGTACATCAGAATGTATGGTTTCTCCATCGGTTGGGGCCGTCCTATGAAATGGCCCGACGACTATTTCACCCTCTCGGCCGAGCTCAACTACCAGCTCTACTCGCTGAAGGATTGGCAGTACTTCCTTATCACCGATGGTAATTGCAACAACATCAACCTTTCGGTGACACTTGCGCGCCGTTCGGTCGATAACCCCTTCTTCCCGCGCCAGGGCTCCGACTTCTCGTTGCAGGTATCGGCAACCCCGCCCTATTCGCTGTGGGATGGCAAGGATTATGCCTCATTGGCCAAAAACCCCAAAAGCCAAAGCTATAAGGCCGAGTTGCGCGACAAACACAAATGGATTGAGTACTACAAGATTAAGTTCCGTAGCAAGACATATACTTCGCTCACCGAGGGCAAGCACAATCTTGTGCTTATGACACGTGCCGATTTTGGTATTCTTGGCAGCTACGACAAGAATAAAAAGTCGCCTTTTGAAACATTCTATGTGGGTGGCGACGGTATGAGCGGCTACTCATATAACTATGCCACCGATATGGTAGCCCTGCGCGGTTACGAAAACGGCAGCCTCACACCCTATGGCTACGAGGGCTATGCATACACCCGCCTGGGTATGGAGCTTCGTTTCCCCTTTATGCTGCAGAGCTCTACCACAATCTATGGCTTGGCATTCCTGGAGGCGGGTAACTCCTGGACCGATGCATCCAAATTCAACCTCTCCGACCTCAAACGCAGTGCCGGTGTGGGTGTGCGTGTGTTCTTGCAGATGATTGGTCTCATTGGTCTCGATTGGGCTTACGGATTCGACAAGGTATATGGCTCCACACAGTATAGCGGCAGCCAGTTCCACTTTATATTAGGTCAAGAATTCTAAATATTATAAATATGAAAAGAGTATTTGCAATATTCCTGTTTTCGCTCTTTGCAGCGGTGGCAGTGCAGGCGCAGAAGTTTGCGCTTATAGATATGGAGTACATACTGAAGAACATCCCCGCATATGAGCGCGCCAACGAGCAGATGGCGCAGCAGTCCAAAAGATGGCAGGGCGAAATAGACGAACTTGCCGCCGAGGCTGAATCGCTTTACAAGAAATACCAGAGCGAGTCGGCCTTCCTGTCCGACGAGCAGCGCACAGCCCGCGAGGAGGAGATTCTCGCAAAGGAGAAGGAGGCTGCAGAGCTCAAACGCCTCTATTTCGGCCCCAATGGCGAGTTGTACAAGAAACGTGAAAGTCTTATGGCTCCCATACAGGATGAAATATACAATGCCGTGAAGGAGGTATGTGAGCAGAAGAAATTCTCAATGGTGATAGACCGCGCCTCGGCCGGCAGTGTCATATATGCCTCTCCCAAGGTTGATATAAGCAATGAGGTGCTTGCCAAACTTGGTTATTCAAATTAAATGTTTACCTTTGCGCCGGTTAAGTATAAACAATTGAAATAATATAAATAAGAACAATACACAATGAAAAAGATTTTAGTTTTATTTTTGATGATGGCTCCTTTGAGCCTTTTTGCCCAGAAGTTCGGTTATGTAAATTCCGTTGAAATAGCACAGGTTATGCCCGAATATACCAAAGCTATCAATGAGTTGAAGACTTTGGAAAAGCAGTACTCCGATGAACTCAAGCACATTGCAACCGAGTTCGAGAAGAAGAGAAACGAACTTGAGCAGGTGAAGGACTCGCTCCCCGAGAGTATCCTGCAGCGCCGCGCAGTTGAGCTCGAGGAGATATATGCAAGAATGGAGCAGTACAGACAAACAAGTGCTCAAAGTTTTGAGCAGGCTCGTGAAACCAAATTTGCAGCCATAAACGAGAAATTGCAGAAGGCTATTCAGGATGTAGGCCGCGAGGGCACATACATCTGCGTGTTTGACCTTGCCAGCGGCATTCCCTACATCAGCGAGACATTGTGCGACAATCTTGATGCAAAGGTAAAAGCCAAACTTGGTATTTCGGCAACGGCCGCGCCTGTAAAATAAACCGAAAGGCTGTGCAGGATGTAAAGCACAGCCTTTTCTTTTTCCCACAATTTAATGCGTGACAAAATGCGTAAACTACTATTTATTTTGTTTATTGTGCCCGTGGCACTATGTGCACAGAACGTGGAGTTTGGCTGTTTCAGCCTCGAAGAAGTAATGGATTCGCTCCCCGAATACAAGGCTGCACAGGACGAGTATAATCTGTTGCTCGAGCGCTGCGACAGCGAAATTGCCCGTGGCGAGGAGGAGCTGACACGTTGCTATGTATCGTTCCTTGACGGACAGAACACCTTCCCCGAGCCCATCTTACTTAAACGCCAGAAGGAACTGCAAGACTTGGTGGACCGCAGCATCATTTTGCGCGACCAGCTGAAGGATTGGCTTGTGCAGGCTCACGACTCGCTTTTTACCCCCATCACCCAAAAGATAGACCAAGCCGTGGAGAGGGTGTGCCTGCGTAACAACTACGCTTATGCAATAGACACCGACAAGGCGGCCTATCGCTATGTGAACCCCAACTTCGGCGTAAACATCACTGCCCTTGTAATTCAGGAGGTGCTCTCGCCGCAACCCATTGAAACCGTGGTTGATGAGGCTGTGGATGCAGCGGTGGAATCGGCCGAAGAGGTTGCAACCGAGCAATCTGCCCCTGCCGAGGAGCAAACCGCTGATGCGCCTGTCATAGAGATAGTAACCCAGGAGTAACACACCAATGAAGGATATTTCGCACTTTAGCAACGTGCCCGGCCCCATAGGTATTTTCGACTCGGGCTACGGCGGCCTCACAATATACCGCGAGATACAGGAACTGTTGCCGCAATACAACTATCTGTATCTTGGCGATAATGCACGCACCCCATATGGAACACGCTCGTTCGATGTGGTATATGAGTTCACCCGCCAGTGCGTGAAATATCTTTTCTCACAAGGTTGCCACCTTGTAATCCTTGCCTGCAACACTGCATCGGCCAAAGCCCTGCGCAGCATACAGCAGGTGGATTTGCCCGCAATATCCCCGCAGAACCGTGTGCTTGGAATCATACGCCCCACGGTTGAAACCATAGGCGATGTCACCCGCAGCCGTCACGTGGGTGTTCTTGCCACCGAAGGCACTATAAAATCCAACTCCTATCCGCTGGAGATACACAAACTCTTCCCCGACATTGTGGTGACGGGTGAGGCCTGCCCTATGTGGGTGCCGCTTGTTGAAACGTGCGAACACAAGAGCCCCGGTGCCGATTACTTTATAAAAAGGCACGTCGATAACCTTCTCGCGCGCGATTCGCAGATAGATACCATAATACTTGGCTGCACCCACTATCCAATGCTCATAGAAAAGATAAAGCAATATGTGCCGCAGGGAGTGCGTGTGCTCACACAGGGTGCTGCGGTGGCAGCCTCATTAAAGGATTATCTTGCCCGCCACCCCGAAATGGATGCTCTATGTGCCAAGGATGGCAGGCGTGTGTTCTGCACCACCGAGTCGGACAGCCGTTTCTGCGAGCAGGCTTCGCGCTTTTTGGAGCAGAGTATTGATGTTATGCACGTAACATTGGATTAAAATAAGGATGATTGTGTTTAATCTTTATTGAGAAATTTCTTGGTTAACACCTTCACCGGCAGCCACACAGCTATGAGGCCTGTGACAACCACCGTGCCGAATACGGCAAGTATGTCGCCACCTTCCACTTTCACAGGGTAGCTGTTCACGACAAAGTCGTCGGCACCGTTACCCAGGGTGAGCAGCCCGTACTCTTGTTGCAGCAGGCAGGCGCCAAGTCCTATGAGGATGCCGCTTATGGCACCTATGGTGGATATTATAGTTCCTTCGAATACAAAAATGTTTGTTATTATTTTGTTGGTGGCACCAAGTGCGCGCAGGGTGTTCATATTCTCGCGCTTCTCGATTATGAGCATCGACAGCGAGCCTATTATGTTGAAACAGGCTACAAGCAGAATGAACGACAGGAATATATAGGATATGAATTTTTCTATCTTCATCACTTTGAACACATCCTTCTGTTGCTCGTAGCGGTCCTCCAGCATAAAGCCGTTGCCCATTACGGCCTCTATATCCCGTTTGGCCTGTGCGGCGGAACAGCCGTCGGCGAGCTTTATCTCAATGCCGGTGGCCTCGTCGTGGGCCCGCCCTAAAATATCTCTTGCAAATTGTGCCGATGTGAGAATGTAGTGGTCGTCGTATTTTGGCTGGTTCACCGCGAATGTCACGCCCGACGATTGCAGGAATCCCTTTTTGAAATTGCTTGCGGGGTTACTCATACTCACCTTCTTCCCTCGCCTGGGCGCATATATTTCGAGCGGGGCGGTGTGATATATGCCGCAATTGAGGCTGCTCACAAGCCCTATGCCCGGCACTGCGTAGCTGTTTATGCTGTCGCTCAGCATAAAGGTGCCGTTGCCAAGCAGGGCGGCTTCTATGTTTGTGAGCTCACGGAAATTCTCTTCAACGCCTTTAAGCGTTATCATCACCTGCCTGCCGTTGTATTGCGCCATAGCCTTGTCATCCACGGCGACGGTTGCCACTGCCACGCAGGGTAGCGCACGCAGGCGGCTGCATAGCAGGCTGTCGGCCGTAAAGCCTTTGCCGCGCTCGGCCGTTATCTTAATGTCGGCATCGAATGCCGTAAACTGCTGCGCCACCATCTCCTTGAACCCGTTGAACACCGATAGCGTGCACACCATAGCTATGGTGGCAAGCGCCACACCTGCTATGGCCACACCCGATATTATGTTTATCACCTGGTGGCTTTTCTTTGAAAACAGGTAGCGGGTGGCTATGTATAACGGCAGGTTCATAGCTCGTGTGTCAATTCTTCAGCAGCTCGTCTATGTGCTCAATGTAGTCGAGCGAGTCGTCTAAATAGAAACGTACCTCGGGTATTATTCTCAACTGGTGGCGCACACGGTTGCCCAACTCAAAACGTATGGCTTTTATGTTGCTGTTCAGGTGCTCTACAACCTCGTTGCCCTTCTCCGAGGGGAATACGCTCAAATATGCTTTTGCTATGCCTAAGTCGGGGCTCACACGCACAACGCTCACCGATACCATTATGCCGCGTGTCTCTTTGGCAAGGCGCAAAAGTATGTCGCTGAGCTCCTTTTGTATGAGGCGTGAAATTTTGTTCTGTCTTGTACTGTCCATATTCTGTAATTATTTCTTTCTTATAATCGTAAGTCCGTCGCGCAGCGGCAGTATCACCTCCTCCACGCGGCTGTCGTTGCGAACAAGGTCGTTGAATGCCCTCACTCCGTTGGTCTGTGCATCCTGGCGCTTTTCGTCTATAACCCAACCATCCCACAGTGTGTTGTCGGCAAGTATCCAGCCGCCTTCGTTCAGGTGGTTCAGCGCAAGTTCGTAGTATGCGGTATATTCGCGCTTGTTGCCGTCGATGAATACAAGGTCGAATTTCTCGTTCATCGTGGGTACCACATCGAGCGCGCTGCCAATAGTAAAGACAATCTTGTCGGCAACAGGCGAGTTCTCTATCCAGCGGCGGGTGAAATCCTCCAGTTCGTCATCCACCTCAAAGGTGAACAGCTTGCCGTCGCTGCCAAGCCCTTCGGCCATACATATGGCCGAATAGCCCGTGTATGTGCCTATCTCCAATATGCGCTTGGGGCGTATCATCTGCACAAGCAGCTTCAGCAGCCTGCCTTGTACCTGCCCCGATGCCATATGCGGGTTTATAATCTCCACATTGGTGGCGCGGTATAGCCTGTATAGGTAGTCGCCCTCGGGGCTACTGTGTGCGGCAATGTAATCGTCAAGCCTGCTGTCGATGCTCATAACCTGTCTCTGAATTTTCTGCGAAGATACGCAAATTCTATGAAAATGAGAAATTACATCGCTCGCTGCTTGCCATTTTGTTGTTTTTACAAATGTTATTCGTAAATTCGCATTGATAAACGCTATGGGTAAAAACGATAAAAACGGTGCAAATGGCAGCAAGGGGCTCAACAATTCGCCTCTTGCCCGCTACCGTATATATCTGCAACTCGAAAAATCATTATCGCGTAACACTCTGGATGCCTATATGAGTGATGTAAATAAGTTCCGTGACTTTCTGCGGGAAGGTAACAAGGAGATACTTGAAGCAACCATAGACGATTTCCGCGATTTCCTTGCCGCGCTCAACGATGTGGGTATTCTGCCGCGCTCGCAGGCGCGCATTCTCTCATCGCTCCGCTCCCTCTATGGTTTCTTACGGCTCGATGGCTACTTGGAAAACGACCCCACAGAACTGCTTAAAACTCCAAAAATAGGTGTGCGCCTGCCATCGGTGCTCAGTGTGCAGGAGATAGACGACATCATAAATGCAATAGACCTCTCCAAGCCCGAAGGGCAACGCAACCGTGCGATGATAGAGATGCTATACAGTTGCGGCTTGCGCGTGTCGGAACTGTGCAACCTCAAACTCTCCCACCTATACCTCTCCGAGGGGTTTATACGCATCACGGGAAAGGGTGACAAACAGCGCCTTGTGCCCATATCGCAACGTGCCATTGCCGAATTAGAGGCTTATCGCATCGACCGTGACCGCATAAATATAAAAGCAGGGTATGACGATTTTGTCTTTATAAGCGAGCGACGCAAAAAATCGCTCTCGCGCATTATGGTGTTCCATTTCATAAAGGAGCTGGCTGCAGCGGCGGGCATCACAAAGAGCATTAGCCCACATACGTTCCGCCACTCCTTTGCCACGCACCTGCTCGAGGGTGGTGCCAATTTGCGCATAATACAGGCAATGCTCGGGCACGAGAGCATTGCAACCACAGAGATATACACGCATATCGACCGCACCCGCCTGCGCCAAGAGATAATAGAGCACCATCCGCGCAATAAAAAAGCCGCTTTCAGATAATGGGCCTGCATTAAGTGAAAAATGTTGAAAAAGTGCATAATGTGCGCTCTTTTGTGTTTGTAGTGTGAAGAAATAGAGCTATCTTCGCGTGAAATTTGACAAACAAACAATAATATTATAAAAACGATGAAAAAATTATCTATTTTGCTATCATTGATGGTGGTTCTCTTCTGCTCTTGCAGTTCCAAGATGGGTGTTCTCCCCGCAGAGTATTTCACGGTTACACCTGCCGTGCTCGAGGTTGTGGGTAGTGAGGTGCCCGTTACAATCGATGGAAAGTTCCCCGCAAAGTTCTTCAACAAAAAGTCTATTCTCACAATAACACCCGTGCTCAAATATGAGGGAGGCTCGGCTACAGCGGAGCCTGTTACATTCCAGGGCGAGAAGGTGCGCGGTAACAACCGTACAATCCTCTACGACAGAGGTGGCAATTTCACTATGAAGATGACCTTCGACTATGTTCCCGCTATGGAGAAATGTGCTCTTTACCTCAACTTCACCGTGAAGAAGGGCGACAAGGTATATTCAATTCCCGAGGTTAAGGTGGCCGATGGTTGCATTGCCACATCGCAGCTGTACCGCACCACAGCCAAGAAGGCCAACATTGCAATAGGCGAGGATGCCTTCCAGCGCGTTATCAAGCAGGCCAAGGAGGCCAACATTATGTTCCTCATACAGCAGACCAATCTGCGTGCTGCCGAGCTCAAGAGCGATGCTATGAAAGAGCTCACAGCCGCAATGAGCGATGTTGCCACCGATGTTAAGAACAAGGTGGTTGACAATGTGGAGGTTTCGGCCTATGCCTCTCCCGATGGCGGTATGCTGCTCAATACCGACATTGCTACCGGCCGCGAGAATAATACTTCGAAATTTGTGAAGAAGGAGATGGACAAGGCTAAACTCGAAGGCTACCTCGACACCGATTACACAGCCGAGGATTGGGAAGGCTTCAAGGAGTTGGTATCAAAATCGAACCTCCCCGACAAGGAGATTATCCTGCGCGTTCTCTCTATGTATAACGAGCCCGAGGAGCGCGAGCAGCAGATAAAGAATATCTCGTCGGTTTACAGCGACCTCGCAAACGAGATTCTGCCCCAGTTGCGCCGTGCACGCATCACACTCAACTATCAGCTTATCGGCCGCAGCGACGATGAGATTATGGAGCAGTTTGCAGCCGATCCCAAAGTGCTTTCACTCGAGGAGATTCTCTACTCGGCCATCCTCACCGACGATGTAAACGAGCAGAAGAAGATATACTCAACAGCCACCAAGCTGTATCCCGCCGACTATCGCGGTTACAACAACCTTGGCGTTATTGCCTACAATGCAGGCGACTACACCGCAGCTGCCGACTACTTTGCACAGGCAGCCAAGATAGACAAGAACGCTCCCGAGGTGAATGTGAACCTCGGTTATATGGAACTTCTTCAGGGTAATGTGGCTGCAGCCGAGTCATATATGGCTATCGGTTCGGGTGCCAAGGCCGGCGACGAGGCTCTTGGTAACCTCTACATAGCGCAAGGTCTTTATGGTCGTGCAGCCTATCTGCTCGAGAAACAGCCTACCAACAGCACTGCGCTTGCACAGATGCTCGACGGCGACTACAGTACAGCCAAAAAGACCATTGCATCCATCAAGAACCCCGATGCAACAACACACTACATAAAGGCTGTTCTTGGTGCACGCACGGGCAATGCCGCGCTCATCTATGATGGCCTTAAGAGTGCCGTTAAACTCGACCCCTCTTTGGCTGCCAAGGCTCTAAACGACCTTGAATTTGCAAAATATGCCAACGACGAGGCTTTCAAATCAATCCTTAAGTAAGTGACCTCTACCACTAACATAAATGAGCAGGTTTGTGTGCTTGCCCTTTCGAGGGTGCAGGTGCACAATCCTGCTCTTCTTCGTCAGATAATGGATGTTGCGGGTAGCGCCAAGGATCTGTTCGACAACCTGCCATATATAAACGATTTCCTTCCCAATGCATCCCCTGCATTGGTGTCTGCACTGAAGAGCCCGCAGATTATGGAGCGCGCCAAGCGCGAAATGGATTTCATTGTTTCCAATGGTATCAGGCTCACCTGCATTGGCGACAGCAGCTATCCCGCCCGCCTGTTCGACTGTTGCGATGCTCCCATAGCCCTTTACTCGTTGGGCGATATACCTTTTAATGCCAAACGCATTGTGTCAATCGTCGGTACCCGTCACGCCACAGCCTATGGCAAGGATATGTGCCGCAATTTTGTGTCGGACCTTGCACGCCTGTTGCCCGACACGCTTATTGTGAGCGGCCTTGCATACGGCATAGATATATGCGCTCACCGCGCAGCGGTCGAGGCCGGGCTCCCCACCGTGGGTGTGCTTGCCCACGGGCTCGATATGATATACCCGCAAACGCACCGCGCCACGGCAAAAAGTATGATAGAGCAGGGTGGCGGTCTTCTCACGGAATTTATGAGCGAGACAACCCCTTTCCCCTCGAATTTTGTGCAGCGCAACAGGATAGTTGCCGGTATGGCCGATGCCACTGTGGTTATAGAGTCGGCCTCCAAGGGTGGCTCACTCATTACCGCTTCTATGGCACAGGGCTATTCGCGCGACTGCTTTGCCTTCCCGGGCCGTGTCAACGACCAATACTCCTGTGGGTGCAACGAACTTGTGGCACGCAACCGTGCTGCTCTCATAACATCGGCCTACGATTTCGTGGAGGCGATGAACTGGGGCACAGGCAGGGTGAAAAAGGCGCATCAAACTGAAATGTTCCCCGAATTCACTCCGCAAGAGGAGGTTGTGATGGGCCTGCTTAAATCGGCCTCCGACGGGTTGCAGATAAACCAGTTAGTGGTGCAGGCCGATATGCCCGTGAATGTGCTTATGCCCCTGCTCTTTGATATGGAGATGAAGGGTTATGTAAAAGCCGCGGCGGGTGGCTGCTACCGTGCAATCATTTAAATGGCTTTTAGTATAGCCTCCCTGTTAAAATATTAAAAATTATAACTATCTTCGCATAGTAAACATTATATAGTTAATGAAAGAATTTGTAATCTCAACCACCAAAAAGGAGACAGCCATTCTTGTGGGCCTTATAACATCCACACAGAACGAGCGCAAAACCAACGAGTACCTCGACGAGCTTGAATTTCTTGCTCAAACGGCAGGTGCCGAGGTGGTAAAACGTTTTACGCAACGATTGGAGCACCCCCACTCGGTAACCTACGTGGGCAGTGGTAAGCTCACGGAGATAGCCGAATATGTGGAGATGCGCAAGGATACCGACGAGGAGATAGGTATGGTTATCTTCGACGACGAGCTGTCGGCCAAGCAGTTGCGCAACATCGAAAAGGAACTTAAAATAAAGATACTCGACCGCACATCGCTCATCCTGGATATCTTTGCTATGCGTGCGCAAACCGCACACGCCAAGGTGCAGGTGGAGCTGGCGCAGTACAAATATATGCTTCCACGCCTGCAACGCCTGTGGACCCACCTGGAACGTCAGGGTGGTGGCTCGGGTAGTGGCAAGGGCGGTAGCGTGGGCCTTCGCGGTCCGGGTGAGACGCAGCTTGAAATGGACCGCCGTATAATCTTGGGCCGTATGTCGCTCCTCAAGGAGCAGCTTGCACAGATAGACCGCCAAAAGTCCATTCAGCGCAAGAACCGCGGCCGTCTTATTCGCGTGGCGCTTGTGGGCTATACCAACGTGGGTAAATCCACCCTTATGAACCTGCTTGCCAAGAGTGAAGTGTTTGCCGAAAACAAACTCTTTGCAACGCTCGACACCACGGTGCGCAAGGTAATCATAGAGAACCTCCCGTTCTTGCTTTCCGACACCGTTGGTTTCATACGCAAGCTGCCCACAGACCTTGTTGAGTCGTTCAAATCTACCCTCGACGAGGTGCGTGAGGCCGACCTCCTCCTGCACGTGGTGGATATATCGCACCCCGAGTTCGAGGACCAGATTGCCGTCGTGAACAAAACGCTGGCCGACCTCAACTGCGGCGACAAACCTATGATGGTTGTCTTTAATAAGGTGGATGCCTTTACATATGTGCAGAAGGAAGAGGATGACCTCACTCCCAAAACACGCGAGAACATCAGTCTCGATGAACTCAAGGCATCGTGGCTCTCCAAGTTGTCGGACAATTGCATCTTCATATCGGCACGTGAGCGCACCAACATCGACGACCTCAAGGATATAATATACAAACGAGTGTGCGAGTTGCACGTTCAAAAATACCCATACAACGATTTCCTCTATCAAACATATGATGAGGAGCAGTGGAAAGAGTGATAATTATAAAAATATAGCTGTTGTTTCATAATTGCGAGGTTAAAAGCAATGTCATATCGAACGAATGTGAGATATCTCAATCTTATCTGTTTCAGATTCCTCACACAAGGTTCGGAATGACAAATCTCATACGAGGCAGCAGTGGAAAGAGTAAGAAATAATTTGTTAAACATAAAAATAGAAAACTATGGCAGCAATTCCCGAATTTAAGTATGCCCATATGTTCCAGCAGGGCAAAGACACCACAGAGTACTATCTTCTTTCAAAGGAGGGTGTGTCGGTAGGCGAGTTCGAAGGCAAGCCTATGCTGAAGGTTACCCCCGAGGCATTGACACTTATGTCGCGCACAGCGTTCCGCGATGTGTCGTTTATGCTGCGCCGCTCGCACAACGAGCAGGTTGCTAAAATCCTCACCGACCCCGAAGCAAGCGAGAACGACAAGTATGTAGCGCTCACATTCCTGCGCAATGCCGAGGTTGCCTGCAAAGGTCAGTTGCCCTTGTGCCAAGATACAGGTACAGCCATCATCCACGGCGAGAAGGGCCAGCAGGTGTGGACAGGCTTCTGCGACGAGGAGGCTCTTGCCCGTGGTGTATATGACACCTACACACAGGAGAACCTGCGTTACAGCCAGAATGCTCCCCTCACAATGTACGACGAGGTGAACACCCGTTGCAACCTCCCCGCACAGATTGATTTGGAGGCTACCGAGGGTATGGAGTACCGTTTCCTTATGGTAACCAAGGGTGGTGGCTCGGCCAATAAAACATATCTCTATCAGGAGACCAAGGCGCTTTTGAATCCCGCAACGCTCGTTCCCTTCCTCGTGGAGAAGATGAAGAGCTTAGGTACAGCCGCCTGCCCCCCTTATCACATTGCATTTGTGATAGGTGGCACATCGGCCGAGAAAAACCTTCTCACCGTAAAACTCGCATCTACACACTTCTATGACAACCTGCCCACCACAGGCGACGAAACAGGTCGTGCCTTCCGCGACATAGAGCTCGAAAAGCAGTTGCTCGACGAGGCTCACCGCATAGGTCTTGGTGCGCAGTTCGGCGGTAAATACCTTGCCCACGACATCCGCGTGGTTCGTCTGCCCCGTCACGGTGCAAGCTGCCCCGTGGGTATGGGCGTGAGCTGCTCGGCCGACCGCAACATAAAAGCGAAAATCAACAAAGACGGTATATGGATTGAGAAACTCGACGACCAGCCCGCAACCCTCATTCCCGAGGAGCTGCGCAACGCAGGCGAGGGCGATATCGTGCGCGTAGATCTTA
This sequence comes from Bacteroidaceae bacterium, assembly GCA_017503645.1. Taxonomy (GTDB): domain Bacteria; phylum Bacteroidota; class Bacteroidia; order Bacteroidales; family Bacteroidaceae; genus HGM04593. The sequence goes on from JAFVSR010000087.1 coordinate 62,316, forward strand.
ACCGCCCTATGAAGGAGGTTTGTGCGCAGTTGTCGCAGTACCCCATTGCCACCCGCCTGTCGCTCAACGGCACCATCATCGTGGGCCGCGACATCGCTCACGCAAAACTCAAAGAGCGCATCGACCGTGGTGAGGGCCTTCCCCAGTACATAAAGGACCACCCCATCTACTATGCAGGCCCCGCAAAAACTCCCGCAGGAATGCCTTGCGGCTCTATGGGCCCCACAACAGCAGGCCGTATGGACTCTTACGTTGATTTGTTCCAGGAGAATGGCGGTTCAATGATTATGCTTGCCAAAGGTAACCGCAGCCAGCAGGTGACCGACGCTTGCAAAAAGCACGGTGGTTTCTACTTAGGCTCTATCGGTGGCCCCGCAGCAATCCTTGCGCAGAACAACATTAAGAGCATCGAGTGTGTTGAATATCCCGAGCTTGGTATGGAGGCTATCTGGAAGATTGAGGTTGAGGACTTCCCTGCATTCATCCTTGTAGATGACAAGGGCAACGATTTCTTCAAGCAGATAAAGCCCCGTTGCGCAGGTTGCAAATAAAGAGTGAATTTTAAGAATTATTTTGAGAAAAACTATTGCAGTTATCCCGGAAAATTGCGATAATTGCAACGGATAAACAATTTAACAATTTAAGGATTATGGACAAGTCATTGAAAGGAACAAAGACCGAGGCTAACTTGTGGGCAGCGTTCGCAGGTGAGAGCCAGGCACGTAATAAATATACATATTACGCAAGCAAAGCAAAAAAAGATGGTTTTGAGCAGATAGCAGCTATCTTCCAGGAGACAGCCGACCAGGAGAAGGAGCACGCTAAACTTTGGTTCAAGCTGGTACACGGCATCGAGGGCACAGCCGAGAATCTTGTAGATGCCGCCGCTGGCGAGAACTACGAGTGGACCGATATGTACCCCACAATGGCCAAAGAGGCTCGTGAGGAGGGTTTCGTGGAAATTGCAGCAATGTTTGAAATGGTAGCCAAGGTTGAGGCTGCTCACGAGGCGCGCTACAAGAAGCTGTTGCAGAACGTGCAGGGCGGCGTGGTATTCAGCCGCGACAATGATTGCATCTGGCAGTGCCGCAACTGCGGTCACTTGCACTTTGGCAAGATGGCTCCCGAAATGTGCCCCGTATGCGCTCACCCCAAAGCATACTTCCAAATCAAGCCCGAGAATTATTAATTTCTCTAAACATAAACAAATGGGCGGCTTGCAACAGCAAGCCGCCCATTTGTTTATATGCATTAGTGTCTTTTACGCGATAAAGTTTATGAATATAAGGTAGGCTGCCACACCTATTGCGGTGAGGAGCAGCGATTTCAGTATTATATGAATAAGTAGTTTCATTGTTTTGTACGGATTTGAAAACAGCCTGCCCTTGTGGGCAGGCTGTTTCTCTGTTTTTGTACAGCGTTAATTAACCCTCGTGAATAGCCTCTGAAGGACAAACACTTGCGCAAGAACCGCAATCGATGCACATATCGGGGTTGATAGAATATTTCTCACCCTCTGAAATTGCACCCTGAGGACACTCGTCGATACATGTACCGCAAGCAACGCAGTCATCTGAAATTACGTAAGCCATAGTTGTAAATATTAAATTTGTATTATCCGTGTGCGAAGATACTGTTTTTTGGGATATGGTATCCAAGAAACCTATATTTTAACATATTTTTACAATTACAGTAGCCACACAATATTTTATAATATTAAAACAGTTTTTACCTTCGCACCGCAATATTAGCCCTCAAAGCACGTTATAGATAAGTGATGAGAAAATTTTTATACATAATAATATTGTTGCTGCTCCCGCTTGCCACGTTTGCACAGGAGCGCAAGGTGCAGAACAAGCCCTATATCGACTACCGCCGCCTGCATTATGGCTTCTTCGTGGGTGCTCATATGCAGGATATGGAATTTATGAACAATAACTTTGTGACCGATGCGGGCGAGCAGTGGTATGCCGATATTGCAAGCTACAACCCGGGCTTCACCGTGGGTGTGCTTGCCGACTGGCGCTTGAGCACCCATTTTTCGCTGCGTGCCTTGCCCACGCTCCATTTCGGGCAGAACACCATAATATTCCGTGAATACAACACCGGCGCCCGCGAGCGACAGCAGGTGAAAACAACCTATCTTGCACTGCCGTTGCACGTTAAATATTCGGCCGAGCGTTTCAACAACTACCGCCCGTACCTCACGGCGGGCATTGCACCTATGATGAACCTCACTGTGAAGAAGCAGCGCCCCATACTCTTTAAAAAATTCGATTGTATGTTTGAGGTGGGCTTCGGTTGCGATTTCTACCTGCCCTTCTTCAAGCTCATCCCTGAGCTTAAATTCGCTTTCAGCCTTGTGGATGTGCTCGACAAAGACCGCAAGGATCTGCTCGACGAGAATGTCATAAAGTTCACGCAGTCGGTCGACAAGATTGTGAGCAAAATGATTATCCTTTCGTTCTATTTCGAATAATTCTTTGCAAAAACCAAAAGAAATATTTGCAGGGAGAAAAAATAAGTGTATCTTCGCAACCAAGAGAAACAAAGAAACGGTTATGACAAGCAACGTGAACAGATACTGGTGGTGGCGCCTCTCGAGAAAACACTCGTGAGCGTAGTCGCGCGTATCTATGAACCTGCAAGTTTGTAAAATACAAGGACCGACCTCACGAGGCCGGTCCTTCCTTTTTTATTTATATTATAGAACGAACAAATAAAAGAATACTATTATGAGACAGAAACGCTATCTTCTGCAGGAGAATGAGATTCCCACACAGTGGTATAACATACAGGCCGATATGGTGAACAAGCCACAGCCTATGCTCAGCCCCAAGACACACGAGCCCATTACGGTGGAGGAGTTGTCGCAACTGCTCAGCAAGGAGTCGGCACGTCAGGAGCTTAACTTCACCGATGCCTGGATTGATATCCCCGAACCCGTGCAGGAGATGTACCGCTACTATCGCTCCACCCCTCTTGTGCGTGCATACGCTCTTGAAGAGGCGTTGGGTACCCCTGCCCACATTTACTTCAAGAACGAGAGTGTGAGCCCTGTGGGCTCGCACAAGCTCAATTCGGCCCTTCCACAGGCATATTACTGCAAGATAGAGGGTACCACCAACGTAACCACCGAAACAGGTGCGGGGCAGTGGGGTACAGCGCTTTCATATGCTGCCAAGGCATTTGGCGTGGAGTGTGCTGTTTACCAGGTGAAACTGAGCTACGAGCAAAAGCCCTATCGCCGCAGCGTGATGCAGGCATTCGGCGCCCAGGTGACACCCTCGCCCTCTATGTCCACCCGCGCCGGCAAGGATATAATCACGCAGATGCCCAACCACCAGGGTTCGCTGGGTACTGCCATAAGCGAGGCCGTGGAGCTCGCGATGACCACCCCCAACTGCAAATATGCCCTTGGCTCGGTGATGAGTCACGTGAGCCTGCACCAGACAATCATTGGCCTGGAGGCCGAGAAGCAGATGGCTATGGCGGGTGAGTACCCCGATGTGGTTATCGCCTGCTTTGGCGGCGGCTCCAATTTTTCGGGCCTGGCATTCCCCTTTATGCGCCACAATATAAAAGAGGGCAAGAAAACCCGCTTCGTGGCTGCCGAGCCCGAATCGTGCCCCAAACTATCGCGCGGCCGTTTCTGCTACGACTATGGCGATGAAACAGGCTACACCCCTCTGATGCCTATGTACTCGCTGGGCCACAAGTTCAAACCGGCCAATATACACGCAGGCGGTTTGCGTTACCACGGTGCCGGCGTAATTGTGTCGCAGTTGCTCAAAGATGGTCTTATGGAGGCTGCCGATGTGAGCCAGCTCGACTCCTTCAAGGCGGGCCTGCTCTTTGCGAAGACCGAGGGAATAGTGCCCGCCCCCGAGTCGTGCCACGCCATTGCCGCCACCATTGCCGAGGCTATGAAGTGCAAGGAGAGCGGTGAGGAGAAGGTGTTGCTTTTTGCCCTTTCGGGCCACGGCCTTATGGATATGCCTTCGTATAATCAATACATATCGGGCAGCCTCAGCAACCACACCATAACCGACGAGGAGATTGAAGAAAACCTTAAAGGCTCTTTCATTGAATAATAGAGATACACGATGGAAAGAAGAAAAATGATGTATGTGCACGGCTTTGCCTCGTCGGGCAGTTCGGGCACGGTGATGGCACTGCGCCACCATCTGCCCCATTGGCAGGTGATAGCCCCCGACCTCCCCGTCGACCCCTTTGAGGCATTGGAACTGCTGCGTTCCACCGTGGAGCGCGAGAAGCCCGAAATAGTGGTTGGCACCTCAATGGGCGGTATGTACACACAACAGCTGTGGGGTGTGCCGCGTGTGGTGGTGAACCCTTCGTTCGAGATGTCGCGCTTGCTGCTGTTTGGCAAGATGGGGCGTAACAAATACATGTCGAAACGGCAGGATGGCGCCACCGAGTTCCGCATAGAAAAGAACATTGTGGAGCGTTTCAAGCAGATGGAAAAAGAGCAGTTTGCCGGTATAACCGAGCAGGAAAAACAGCTTGTGATAGGTCTCTTTGGCGACAAGGACCCCGTAGTGCACTTCCAACCGCTTATGGCAAGCCTCTATGGCAAGGAGCGCTGCCGCTGGTTCGACGGCGAGCATCGCCTCAACGACAAGATTGTGAAAAACGTGCTGCTGCCTCTGTTGCAGGAGTTGCTTGGAACCGATATAGAAAAAACTTGGCAAGATTATTAGTCTTGCCAAGTTTTTTCTATATCATCTCGCTTGCTTCGTGCCACGGCTTGGGCACGGCGGGCAGTGTTTTGTTTATAACGTAGGCAAGCAGGGCGGCGCATATCGCTGCCACAATTACGGTTGTGATATCGGCTGTAGTGTTGTTTACAATCTCCTCGGTGGCAGTGGGGCCGTAAAGGTGGTTGCTTATCACGGCCAATGAGTTATTTACAATGTGTCCTACAATGGCGGGCAGCAGACTGCCTGTGCGGTAGTATATCCAGCCGAATCCTATGCCCATACAGGTGGCGTAGAATATTTGTACGGGGTTGCCGTGTATGGCGCCGAAGAGCAGCGATGCAATAACTATGGCCACCCACGGCTTGTTGAAAAAGTGCAGCAGTGTACCCTGTATGGCGCCACGGAATAGCAATTCCTCCAAAACGGGGCCTATGATTGCAATGGATATTATGCCGGTGCCGCTGTCGAGCATCTGCTCTATCTCCCTCTGGAAATTGTTCTCAAGCCCCAACCACACGGCTATAATGTTGAAAACTATCATCATACAGCCAATGAACAGGGTTGACAGGACAAGCACGTTGCGCTTCACCTCGTGCAGGAACCCTTTGCTTATGCGCACATACTTGAAAACGAGCAGGTGTCCTATGGTTACCAATGACGACAGCAGCATACCCACAGCCACGCCATTTGAACTATATTGCTGTGCAATATTGGATGTGGATGTTATGAACTCTTTGTATGTTATAGGTTCTGCCAGGTAGTTGTACAGCAGATAGCTTACATACTGCCCGACTGCGATAAATATAAGCTGGTAGATGAAAAAGTATGCCACTAACTTTGCCACTGTGGCAAAAAGATACACTCGTTTTACTAATTTACCCATAGTCGTAGTTTTTAATGGTTCATATACCGCTGCTGTGGTGCCCTCGTTTTTCTATCTCTTAAATACCGCGTTTTACGCGTGCCACATCCACGCCTATCTGCAGTTTAAGGTCGTCGATGCTGTTGAAGGGTATCTCGTCGCGCAGGCGGCGCAGGAACGATACCGCTATCTTGTGCCCATAGATATCCTGCGAAAAGTCTATTATGTGCACCTCGGCAGTGCGCAGGTCAACCCCTTGCAGGGTGGGCTTTATGCCTATGTTCATAACCCCCTTGTAGCGGTTGCCTGCAACGGTTACGGCAACCTCGTATACGCCATCCTTAGGCAGCATCTTCATTTCGTCGCTCACCGTTATGTTGGCCGTGGGGAAGCCAATCTTGCGGCCCAGGGCGGCGCCGTGTGCCACGGTACCTTCGAGCGAGTAGGGGCGGCCAAGCAGTTTCTGTGCCACATCGGTGTGCCCTGCGGCAAGAGCGCGGCGCACTGCCGAGGAACTCAGATTAATGCCGTTGGGGGCATATCGTGCAGTCCGGAACACCTCAATGCCGAGTTTTTCTCCATAGGCAATATATTCGTTTATCCCCTCTCCCTCCTGTGGCAGGCCAAAGTGGTGGTCATATCCCACGGCAAGCAGCTCCACGCCTATTTTCTCTTTTAGAATCTCCTTCATAAAGCGCTCGGCAGTCATTGCAGCCATATAGCTGTCGAAATCGAGCAGTATGCAACGCTCCACACCCAGCTGCTCAAGCAGGGCGGTTTTCTCTTTGTTCGTGGTGAGCAGGAAGGGCTCGCACTCGGCGCCGAACAGTACGCGCGGATGCTGCATAAAGGTTATTACCGTGATGGGCAACCCTCGCCCTACGGCAGCCTCGCGCAGCTCCTTTATCATTGCCACGTGCCCACAGTGCACCCCGTCGTATGAACCAATGGTGGCGGCAGTGGGCATTTTTTCAATGTTGTCGATGTTGGTTATAATCTCCATATATGTTCAAAATAAATCTTAATCTTTCAATAAAATATCTCCCCATTTTGAGTTCCTCTCCACAAGCACGGCATCGATGCCCACGCTGCGTGCAGCGGCGCAGTTGTCGGCCGAGTCGTCGAAAAAGAGCGTGTCACAGGCCTGCAGCCCGCCCTCTTGCAGCATCTGCACGAAAATATCCTTGTCGGGCTTGCAACGGTGCATTTCGTACGATAGAAAAACACGGTCGAAATACTCCTCAACCCTCTTGCCCTCAATCTGCTCTATGTTATGGGCTATCTGCTCCCAATGCAAAGCGTTGGTATTGCTTAGCAAGAACAGCTTGTGCCCTTGCTTGCGCAGCCGGGTGAGGCGCTGCCATTTATAGAGCGGCAGCTCGCCTATTAGGGCACGCCACGCATCGCGTATGCGAGCTTGCAGCTCGTCGGCAGGCATCTCTTTTGTCCTTTCCGGCAAGAGGGCTGTGATGAAACTGTATAGCTCCTCTGTGGATATAAGCCCCATTTCGTAGCCCATCATTGTGCTGTTTGAAAGGGTGTAGGCCTCGCTTAAAACCGCCCTGTCGGCGCCAAGCGCGGCAAACGCTTCAAAGGTGCGCTGCGGGTGTATGTCGAGCAATATCCCGCCAAGGTCGAACACAATATTTTTCTGATCAATAGCCATATATAATGCGTGTTTTATAAAGGGAAAAGCCTTTATTAAATGCGAAGATATATTTTTTTTTGGAAAAACCTTGTTTCTGTGAATAAAATGTATTACTTTTGCGCTGTATTCCTGAAACACGGAGTACACGGGCTTTTAGCTCAGTTGGTTAGAGCAACAGACTCATAATCTGGAGGTCCCAGGTTCAAGCCCTGGATGGCCCACAAAGAGAATCGCAATCGCGATTCTCTTTTTTGTATTTAGGGCTTGCCCCTTCGGTTATCTCCTTCGTTTTATTGTTTGCACCGGCTGCGCCGACAGCAAACACGAAGTCGATGGGTCTCTTCGAGACAAATCTCAAGCCCTGGATGGCCCACGAAGAGAATCGCAAACGCGGTTCTCTTTTTTGTCTGTAGGGCTTTCACCTTCGGTTATCTCCTTCGTTTTATTGTTTGCACCGGCTGCGCCGACAGCAAACACGAAGTCGATGGGTCTCTTCGAGACAAATCTCAAGCCCTGGATGGCCCACGAATACGGAAACCGTTGGTTTCCGTATTTTTTTTGTCTGTAGGGCTTTCACCTTCGGTTATCTCCTTCGTTTTATTGTTTGCACCGGCTGCACCGACAGCAAACACGAAGTCGATGGGTCTCTTTCGTGAACTGTTTTGGTTTACACCTAACCTGTTTCAGTTTACAGTGTCGTTTTTCATTTGATTGAGATTTGTGTTTGATAGCGCGCGGAATGTGCAAAAAAAAAAATGAGATTCCGCTTGCTATCTTGATGTGGTAAAACCAATTTCAACCTATAGGGGAGCGGATATAGAAATTCTACGTCATTACCTTGAAAATAGTCTTGGTGGTTACGTTGGCGTTGAGTATAGTGAACCTCAAGGACGTATTATATTCAAATAAATATTGTTCTATAGGGCAGAAAGTGAGATAATGCACGATTTGTGGTAAAAACTTGATTTTGGCAAAAGAAAGTGTGAACCTTTTTCTGTGGATAGTCAAATGAAGTAGAATAAACACTACTTTGTTTAATTGATTAAATAAAATGCAATAATAATTTGTATGTTGATTAAACAAACCATATATTTGCATTGTTATTTATCAATAAAAGGACGGTTATGGACAAGCAACTTTTGAAACAGATACTCCGTGACAACCAACAAGAAGTTGTACGTTATAAGATAGAACCACGCGAATTCAACTTTGACACCTTCCCTTGCTGTGTGTTGGTAGGTGTGCGCCGTTCGGGAAAATCATACATGCTCTACCAACGTATCCAGCAATTACTAAACGAAGGCAGGCTGTGGGATGAAATGCTGTATCTGAATTTCGAGGATGAGCGTTTGGAGAACTTCACTGCCGAGGATTTTAACCATCTTCTTGAATGTCATCAGGAGATGTACGGCAAGCGTCCCATGCTCTTCCTCGACGAATTACAGAATATATATCATTGGGAGAAATTTGCCCGTCGTATGGCCGATGCGAAATACACTATATACATTACCGGCTCAAATGCAAAAATGCTGTCCGGGGAGATAAATACAACGCTCGGTGGTCGTTTCCTCACAACCGAGGTGTATCCTTACAGTTTCAGGGAGTATGCAAACGTGCACGGCGTGTCGTTGTTGCCTAATGACCTGCTTTCAACAGAAGGCCGTTCGGCTGCTGTAAGATATTTCAACGAGTATCTTCACGATGGAGGCCTACCGGCATCGGCATTGTTACCTGCCAAACGCAACTACTTGAGCAGCGTGTTTCAAAAGATATATTTGGGTGATATTATAGCCCGCAACAGCATAACGAATGTTGCCGGCATTCGCATATTGATAAGAAAGATTGCCGAAAGCGTTTGCCGCCCCATCTCGTTTAACAGGATAAACAATCTGCTTTCGAGTGTCGGTGGTAAGCTGAGCCTTGCCACTACAATAAAATATGTAGAATATTGCGAGGATGCGTGGCTGTTGATGAGATTGAAAAATTACGCATCGTGCCTTGCCGACAAGGAGAGTAATTGCAAGTATTACTTCATAGATAATGGCATACTGAACCTGTTCCTCATTGACAAGGATGCGATGTTGTTGGAAAATATGGTGGCATTAGAGCTGTTCCGCCAATATGGCCATGATGTCGCTAACGAAAGAGTGTTCTTCTATAACGATAACTTTGAAGTCGATTTTTACGTGCCAGAGGATGAGTTGGCTATACAAGTGTGCTACTTGCTACGGGACGAAGATACCTTGAACAGGGAATTAGATGCCCTAAAGAAACTTCCCAAACGTCTTGCGTGCCGCAGACGCATAATACTCACCTTTGACGATGAAACCACCTTTGCCGACCGGCACGGAACTATCGAGGTAATCCCGTGTTGGAAATGGTTATTAGAATAACAAAACGTGTTTTGTTATCGGCGAGTTCATTAGCGTTGGGTCGCAAATAAAAGAACGAACCAATGATATTGCAAATGCAGAATGACATCTTTGATGGAGCAAAAAAGGACCACCATACTCATAACTCTTCGCTATGGGTTTGGTGGTTTAATAGTTTCAGTTCTTTCGTTTAAGGTGCTTGACTCATAGATTACTTGCACATCTTCTATTCTTCCAATAAAATATAGACGCTCTTCGCCCTTCTGTGTATTCAAATATCAATAAAACATAAGTATTGAAAATTATTTGCCGTGTTTGTGTTTTTTTGATGTTTTTCATTATATCTTTGCAGTATAAGTATTTGTTATACATTTGGTATGAACCTATCTGTACTCATAAAACAGTATTTCTCATCAATAAGTGATGATATTACAATAGATGTTTTTGATGAAAAGAACATCTATGATGTATATCAACGTGTTGTTGGTGTGCTTACACAGTATATTGATATTGAAACGACTGTGTTACAAGCTATGAGCTATTGTTTTTATGAGATTTTGGATAATGTGCTAACCCATTCCGGGAAAGAGCTTGGTACAGTTCTCACTCACTATGATTCTACGAATCATGTTCTAAGCTTCTTGGTGGCAGACGATGGCATTGGTGTACAAGCATCACTCTCGGAAAATACAGAATATGCCGGAATATCAGAACCTGATGCGTTGAAAATATGTATCAAGGATGCTATTACTGACGGTAAAGGTATGGGATTTGGATTGTACTCAACATCGTTGCTTGCACGAGATGCAGGATTGGTTTTTGAAGTCCGTTCCGGTAAATACACTATGCAAGTACAGGACGGTGTCGAAGAAACAAAAGATAGTGACTTTTGGCAAGGCACAATAGTCTATCTCCAGCTTCATACAAACAAGGAGATTAATCCGGCTGATGTTGTCGCCAACCGTGCGAACGTGGCTACACAATATAACGAAACATTCTTGAACGACAACGAATTGACTGAACTATGGTAACTTTTAATTTTAGAGAATACGGTGAGAATTTAGGTACACGCCCTTTGGGTAAGCGTGTTCGTGAATCTTTGCAGCCACTGATTGAGCAGAATGACCTTGTTGTGCTAGACTTCACTGGTGTAAATGTTGTAAGCAATTCATTTGCTGATGAATGTATCGCAAAATTATTACTTGTTATGTCACTCGCAGAGCTAAAGAGCCGTACTACATTCCGTGGACTGAATCCAATAGCATCGGAAAGCGTATTGACTGCACTCCGTCGCAGACATCTTACAATAGCATAGCCCAAAGTTGCTGAATGAAATAACAATCCCCCGGAACCGCCTATATAAGGTAGTCCCGGGGGATAATAGTGTTTAGTAGTTTAGAAAGTCAAGCAATCATACGTTTCTAGTATCTCCTCTTGCCGCAAGCCAAGATAGCGTTTGATGATTGCAACGGAGCTGTGGTTGAAGAGTTCCATCAGCTTCACAAGTGCAAGTTCGCTGTTCTCACCGTTCATTGTGTAAACTTGCCGGCCAAAAGTCTTGCGGAGTGAGTGACAAGAGAAATTCTTCACCTTCAACCGGTAGCGTTTCTTTGCCTCTTTAAGGATTACGTTTATACGCTGAATGGTAAATACCGTTCCCTTCTGGCTAAGGAACACCGGTGCGCTAATGCTGGTTGGAGCATAATGAGTATTGCACACCGGTGCACAAACAGCATATATCATTGACAATAAAGAACAAATCGTAAAAAAGCCACCTTTTTTTTAACAAAAATTTGGAAGTTAATATATATATATATATATATTCGTTCCCTATTATTTGCCTAAAATAGAGCAACTTGCGACATTCGTTGGGCAGGTTTGTCAGGATATTTGAAAATTTATTAGATATGAAAAGAACGTGTTTATTTGGTAAGTTCCTTGCAGCTATGGTGTGTATGCTGTTTGTGGCATTCATTGCCCGGGCGCAGGAAACTGTTTTTGTATTCGAAGGAACCGCAACGGGAGACTTCGCAGCAGCCCACTCTGCTACCGATTTCTCTGCGTATACCGAAACGACATTGAAAGTCAGCGGTCTGCTAAATGGTGATGACATCAATGCCATCAAGAGGGCAATCTCCCAACGCTTCACCACTCTTGATATCGGCGGTGCTAAGATTACATCCGAAGGACAGTACACAGGAGAGTACAAGGTGCGTGAGATGAAGGAGGACACCATTGCAACTTATATGTTTGCCCGTTCCACCAATCTTCAGCACATTGTCTTCCCCGAAGGGCTCAAGGCTATTGAAGCGTATGCTTTTGCGCATCTGGGTTCAAACCTCAGCAATTTGCAAGGTCTTTTGTCGCTTGAA
>JAFVSR010000010.1 GCA_017503645.1 Bacteroidaceae bacterium
CACGAGGAGTACCCCCATTACTATACACTTGATATTTACAAGGAGGGCCACAAACCCATTGAAATGCATTTGTTTGTTAACGACAAGGGCTCTGACAAAATAGACAGCTACCTGTCGGATATATGTAGCTCTTTGAAGTTTTAGTATTGAATGTTAAAGAGAGCAACTTCAATTTTATTATCATAAAAAACAATGAAAAAGAATCATTTTTTTACATTCGTTGGAACACTTGCGATTGCGCTCGGTATTGTATCTTGCACAAACGATAATGGTAATTATTCCCCTAATCAAGTAGAGCCTTCAAATAACACGACAAGGTCTGTCGGCGGAATGACTAAGGAAGAAGTTGAGGCGCGAGTTGATGAACTTGAAAAGAAATATAATGCATCAATTTTAATAGTTGACACAGCAAGCATGACCGAGAGCAGATTTGAGGAGATGGAGCTGCAAATGATGACAACACAATTAGAATGGCAGAATAATAAAGATAAAAATATTTGATATAATAGCATAAGAAATACTCCTTCGGGGTTAAATCCGGGGGAGTGTTTTTGTTGTTGATTACTAAAAATTTCAGTTAAATAATTAAAAATAAACAGTTCTTGTATTATTGGAGTATTTGATAATTCTATTTGTTTGGTTTTCTTTGTATAAAAGCCACTTGCGCAATGAAAAACATCCCATTTGTTAAATGGTTATTCGTCATTATGTCACTTGTTGTCGGAGCGGTGTCCGGCGTAATGGCGCAGCGTTACACTCCAACAGACAGCGCAGCCTTGCGCGCGCTGTTGGTAGGCCGTGCCTTGCCCCAGGAGCGTGTCTATCTGCATTTCGACAACACCTCATATTATCTTGGCGAGACAATGTGGTTCAAGGCCTATGTCACCAGCCACAGCGATGACCGTGCCACCAACCACAGCCGTGTGCTCTATGTGGAGCTTGTCTCTCCCGAGGGATATGTTGTGAAGACCGAGAAATACAAGATATCCGATGACGGTACCTGCCACGGCGACATATACCTTGACCCGGCGTATCTGTCAGGTTACTATGAGATACGCGCCTACACCCGATATATGCTCAACTGGGGTGATGATGCCGTCTTCAGCCGTGTGTTCCCTGTATACGACAAACTGAACAATGCCGACTGGGAGTTCCGTAACATGCTCGACCGTCCACGCAGTTTCAAGGCAAACAACGACTGGGTAGACAGCGACCCGCCCGAGTGCGACCTCAAGTTCTACCCCGAGGGCGGACATCTTGTCGCAGGCCTTGAGAGCGTGGTGGCTTATGAGCTGCTTTCCCTTGACGGCATACCCGGCACAGAGGAGATAACCGTCCTTGCCGACGGCAAGCCCCTTCTCACGACAACCCCACGGCACCGGGGCAAGGGCACATTCACCCTCACCCCGCAAAAGGACGTGGAGTACCGCGCCACAGTGTCTGTAAAGAACAAGAAGGGCAAAGAGAAAAAACACAAGTTCGAGCTTCCTGCCGTAGAGGATCATGGAGTGGTGTTATCAGCGTCAGGCAGTGGCGACACGATCCGTTTCTCGATAAATGAGAATTTCACAACCACAACAGATCTTGGCTTTGCCGTGCTCCACCGCAGCAATATGGGCTTCTACCGGCGGTTAGGAGACGGTGCCACAGCCATAGAACTGCCGTCGGACACCCTGCCCGAGGGCGTGTGCCGTGCCGTGGTGTTCAGCGGCGAGACCCCTCTTGCCGAGCGCCTCTTCTTCGTGCGTCACGACAGCCTTCAGGCCGGTGACCGCCAGACAGTGAAGCTGCGCGTTACTGCCAACGGCGATGCACCGCACAAGCTCAAGCTGCAACCGCACGAGAGAGTGACCCTCACCGTGGAGCGCGAAGACGGCAAGCCGCTGAACGCGAACAGCAACTACGCCGTGGCAGTCGTGGACCAGGCCGGAGTGCAGACAACGTCCTGGGGCTACAACCTCTACACCTACCAGCTGTTGGGCTCCGAGCTCAAGGG
>JAFVSR010000088.1 GCA_017503645.1 Bacteroidaceae bacterium
CCACCGGTAAGCAACACTTTTGTTGCATCGGGCGAGAAGCGTGCCACACCGCCAAAGAAGTATTCGTCGGTAAAGAGCGTATCCACTTCAAGTGTCTGCACGTTCATACGATAGAGTGAGCTCTTGCCAAATGGCCATTGGTCGTCGTCGGCCTCGTTGCTGCTATAAAGGAGGTATTTGCTATCGTCGCTTATATCGCACAGATTTGTTCCGCGCGAACCCGCAGTAAGCCGTTCACGCACGCCTGTCGAGAGGTCGTAACGCCAAATGAAGTTGCGGTTGCGGGAGTTGGGCACACGGTCGCCACGGCTCAAAAGGCGATGCACAGGACCTTTGTCGGCTTCCAACTGCTCGGCTATGTGGAAATAGAGCGTCTTTTCGTCGGGGGCCCAGCGGAATGCTCCACCGGGAACGTGGTCGGCAACAACCCTCTCTTCGAGGGTTGCAGGGTTCACGAGGATTATCTTCTCACCCACGTCGGACACAGCCTTATAGTACAATTGAGAGGTGCGGGGTGTCCACGAAGGCACTTTGCTGCCGGCCGGGTATGTGGTTATTTTTTTGCCGCTCTTTACTTCGCTCAACACAGTGTAGCTGTTACTGCTACGGGCGTTGTTGTATTCCAGATATGTTGTGAGCAGGTATCGGCCGTCGGGTGAAACGCTCACGCTCTGCACCTGGTTGCCATATATTGTTTGGGGGAGCAGATATCGGCCTTTAAGTTCAGGCGAGCAGGCTATCTTTGTGATTGTATCGCCATCGGTTGTGATTGTCGCTTTGAGAACCGCTTCACAAGAATCGGCCTCGGCAACGAGCATCTTTACTGCTATGTTATAGGTGGCCTGCGGCTCCATACGCAAAGGAAGTTCACACACCTCGGCCCTCTTCAAGGAGTCCTGTGCTTTCATCTTATCCTTCACTTTTGCACCATCGACATACACTTCGATGCGGGCCGGTGAAGTGAACCTGAGGGTTGCTTTGGCAAAGCGGTCGGCACGCAACGATGTGGTAAGCACATATATGTTATTGCCCTGGGCCGCCGGCAGACGGAAACACCCGGCAGAGTCACTCTCTACAATTGTGGCACCGTCGACATCGGCTGTGAGGGGAGTGTGGGTGTTCATCATAAGCAGCGCCGTGTCGTGTGGCTTGCCTTTTGTATCAATGGCATCGGTGAGCAACGCGCAACGCACCTTCACCGGCGCAAGCAGTTTCATTGTCTTGAAGTCGTTTGCCATTACAGCAACGGATAATAGCACACAGGCTATGAAAGCATAAATTGTTTTGTTGTTCATATTATTGTTTTTACTGTTCTCTTTTTGAACGGGCATAACCCCTTTGCAAATATAGCACCAAACGAGCGAGAAACACAAAATTTATTTTGATGTTTTTTACAGCGAGTGCAGGCTATATTCGCGGTTTACCGCAAATTGCACCAAACGAGCGAGAAAGTTGTGCAAGCGAATGGGTGAACTGACGAACGCAGCAATAGCAGAAACAAAGTTTACTTTGGTTATGCATTGCAAGGAGGAAGAAAACGTAGTTAATATTTATTTTCACACACAATGAGCGCAGCTAAACTTCGCTGAAAGCAAAGTTGTGCAAGCGAATGGGGGCAAAATTTATTTTCACACACAATGAGCGCAGCTAAA
>JAFVSR010000089.1 GCA_017503645.1 Bacteroidaceae bacterium
ATTAGATATATACACTATTATAACAATGATAGGATCAAACTGAGGCTAAATGGAAAAAGCCCGGTGCAATACCGAGCTTTATTCCAATCTAAGAGCGCCTCTTAATAATGTTAAACCGTCCAACTTTTGGGGGTCACATCATACTTTTTAGTCAGCCTCTTTTTGTATTCAAGAACAAAGCCACGGCCTGATTGTTAAGAAATTAAATATAAATACTTTATTGTTTATGGATAAAAAATTTCTTACCAACGAGGCAGGTGCGCCTGTTATCGACAACACCAATTCCCTGTCGGCAGGGCAGCGTGGCCCTCTTTTGCTCGAGGATAATTGGCTCATAGAAAAACTTGCACATTTCGACCGCGAGGTTATCCCCGAACGTCGTATGCACGCAAAGGGTAGTGGGGCTTTTGGCTGTTTCACCGTTACCAATGACATCACCCGCTACAGCTGTGCATCGCTCTTTTCGGCAGTGGGTAAAAAGACCGATGTTCTTGTGCGTTTTTCAACCGTAGCAGGCGAGCGTGGTGCAGCCGATGCCGAGCGCGATATTCGCGGTTTTGCCGTGCGTTTTTATACCGAGGAGGGTAATTGGGACCTTGTGGGTAACAACACCCCTGTATTCTTTTTGCGCGACCCCCTGCAGTTCCCCGATCTTAACCACGCCATTAAGCGCGACCCGCGTACCAACCTGCGTTCACCGCAGAGTAATTGGGACTTTTGGACTATGCTGCCCGAGGCGCTGCATCAGGTGACGATAGTAATGTCCGACAGGGGTATCCCTGCATCGTACCGCCATATGCACGGCTTTGGTTCGCACACCTTCAGTCTCATAAACAACAAGGGCGTGAGAGTGTGGGTGAAATTCCATTTCATCACACAGCAGGGTATAAAAAACCTCAGTAACGATGAGGCTGCCGACATTATAGCCAAAGACCGTGAGAGCCACGGGCGCGACCTCTTCGATGCCATTGAGCGTGGCGATTACCCGCGTTGGAAACTATGTGTGCAGATAATGACCGAGGAGCAGGCACGCAGCTACAAGGAGAACCCATTCGACCTCACCAAGGTGTGGAGCCACAAGCAATTTCCGCTCATAGAGGTGGGTATATTGGAACTGAACAGGAACCCCGAAAATTACTTTGCACAGATAGAGCAGGCAGCGTTCAACCCTGCCCACATAGTGCCAGGCATAGGTCTTTCGCCCGATAAAATGTTGCAAGGAAGGCTCTTTTCATACGGCGATGCGCAGCGTTACCGCCTGGGTGTAAATCACGACCAGATACCGGTGAACCGCCCGCGTTGTCCCTTCCATAGTTATCACCGCGATGGTCTTATGCGTGTAGATGAAAACGGCGGTGCCACAAAGGGCTATTCGCCCAACAGTATAGGGGAGTGGCAGGTAAAGGATGCCGTGCATTCATACTCTCCCGTGAACGGGGAGGCTATGCGTTACAACCCTTACGAGGAGCGTGAGGATAACTGTTTCTATCAGGCAGGCGACCTCTACCGCCTTATGACCGAGGATAAGCGCCGCTTGCTCATAAGCAACACCGCTGCCGACATTATGCCTGTTACCGATAATATAAAATATCGTCACGCGGCCCATTGTTATCTTGCCGACGTGGAGTATGGCACCCGCATAGCCGATGCCCTGCACCTATCCGTCGACGAGGTTAAACGGCTTGCTTCATTGAGCGAAAAAGAGCGCTTGGAGGCCACGAAAACGGTTTGTTAGATATACAACCTTACATCAATAAAAAAAGCAGCCTACGCTGCTTTTTTTATTGATGTAATCATATAATAGATTCCTATAATCATAAACGGGATACTTAGCCATTGCCCCATATCGAGTGTCATCCCCTGCTCAAAATCCACCTGCACCTCCTTTATAAACTCCACAAAGAAACGGAATGTGAATATGGTTGCAAGGCAGTAGCCAAAATAGAATCCCGTGCCCACACGTTTCGGGAATTTTTTGTAGATGAACCAGGCGCCTATGAATATAAGCAGATATGCAATAGCTTCGTACAGCTGTGCAGGGTGGCGTGGTATATTATCCACCTGTGCAAATATTATCCCAAGCGGGCTGTCGGTGGTGCGGCCCAAAATCTCGGAATTCATAAAGTTGCCCAAGCGTATGAAGGCTGCAACTATAGGGGTGGTTATGGCTATATTGTCGAGTATCCACATAAACGACAACTTGGTCTTGCGGCTGTATAAAAAGAGCGCAAGCATAAGGCCGATTGTTCCTCCGTGGCTTGCAAGCCCTTGATAACCGATGAAACGCCACCCGTCGGCTGTTGTTTTTATGGGCAGTAGCATCTCCCAAATGTGGTTCAAATAGTAATGTGGCTCATAGAAAAGGCAGTGTCCAAGCCTTGCACCAAGCAATATTCCCACAAAGCAGTACATAAAGAGCGGCTCAAAAAGCTGCTCGCTCACCTTCTGTTTTTTGTATAGATGTTGCATTATGAGGTAGCCCAATGCAAGCCCTATCACCCAACAGAGCGAGTAGTAACGCACTTCGAAATTACCAATGGAAAATGGCCCTGTTGCGGGGTCCCAAATTATGTGGCAGGGTAGTGTGCTCATTGTTTTTTATACATTAAAGCGGAAGTGCATAATGTCGCCGTCCTGCACCACATACTCTTTTCCCTCTACACCCATTTTGCCTGCCTCTTTCACGGCAGCCTCGGAGCCGTAGTTTATGTAATCGTCGTATTTTATAACCTCGGCGCGTATGAAGCCCTTCTCGAAATCGGTGTGTATGACACCGGCGCACTGCGGTGCTTTCCACCCCTTGCGGAAGGTCCACGCCTTCACCTCCATTTCGCCTGCGGTGATAAAGGTTTGCAGGTTCAAAAGTGTGTAAATTGCTTTTATGAGGCGGTCGCAGCCCGATTCGGTGAGCCCCATATCCTCAAGGAACATCTGCTTCTCCTCGTAGCTCTCGAGCTCGGCAATGTCGGCTTCGGTCTGTGCCGAAATAATAAGCAGCTCGGCATTCTCCTCTTTAATGGCCTCGCGCACAGCATCTACATATTTGTTGCCGTTTGCAGCCGATGTATCATCTACGTTGCACACATAGAGCACAGGCTTGGATGTGAGCAGGAAAAGGTTCTTTGCAATATTCTGTTCATCCTCGGTCTCAAAAACCACTGTACGGGCCGATTTTCCCGCTTCCAGGGCATCTTTGTACTGCATAAGCACATCGTATTCCAGTTTTGCCTGTTTGTCGCCTCCCACGCGTGCCTGTTTCTCCACGCGCTTTATGCGGTTTTCAATGGTTTCAAGGTCCTTCAGCTGCAATTCAATGTCTATAATCTCCTTGTCGCGCACAGGGTTCACCGAGCCATCGACGTGCACAATGTTATCGTTGTCGAAGCAGCGGAGAACGTGTATAATGGCATCGGTCTCACGTATGTTTCCAAGGAATTGGTTACCCAAGCCTTCGCCCTTGCTTGCGCCCTTTACAAGGCCGGCAATGTCCACTATGTCGCACGTTGCGGGTACTATGCGCCCGGGGTGTACAATCTCGGCGAGCTTGTTCAGTCGCTCGTCGGGTACTGTAATCTGCCCCATCTGTGCATCGATGGTGCAGAAGGGGAAGTTTGCTGCCTGCGCCTTTGCGCTCGAGAGGCAGTTGAAAAGTGTCGATTTTCCTACGTTGGGCAAGCCCACAATTCCTGCTTTCAAAGCCATATTTTTGTATCTTATTCGGTTATTAAAATTTTTGCAGTGCCCTCTTTTATGAAAAGGCACTGCAAAAATAGCGAATAATTTCGTAAGTAAAAAATGGAGGCTCCCCTCTCTTTATTATCTCTGTTTCAATGCTTGTTCCAAAATATCCATATTGCAGTTGTTGCGATACTCCTCTATGGTGTTGTAGAGCAGCCATATTATTGTTATTGCAAGCAGTGGCAGCAGCAGTATATTGTAATCTAAACTGTTTAATGAGATACCTTCGTTAAGGTATTCTGTTGTAATGTATGCAATATAGTGGGCAGTTTCGCTCCAGTCGGTTATCAAAAGCAGAACAATGCAACCGGCGATGGCCAAGCAGTTGAGCAAGAGTGGCAGCGTGGCAAGCCTGCTTTTGCGTGCAGGCAGGCGCATCTCTATTTGCGCTTGCAGTTGTCTTTCCCTTTCGGGCTGTGCAGGAAATGCCTTTTTAAGTGCATCGGCAAGTTGTTTATCTTTCTCTTTCATCGCTTTTAAGAATCTTTTCGAGGTTGTTGCGCCCGCGCGACAGATATGCCTTTATGCTGCCGGCAGGGTAGCCTGTTATTTTCTGTATCTCTTTTATGCTCATCTCCTCAAGGTAGAAAAGTGTTATGCAGTGTCGCTCCTTTTCGTTGAGCAGGCAAATAGCATTTTGCAATGCCTCTTCCTGCCACGTGGTTGGTGGCCCTTCGTCGGCTATTTCGTATGCGGTGCGTTCATCGTCTATGGGTGTGGTTTGGCAGGCTGTGCTGCGTGTGTGGTTCATAAATGTGTTGAACGCTATGCGGTAGAGCCAAGTGCTGAACGAGGATAGCCCACGGAATCCTCCAATCCCTTGCCACGCCTTGATGAAGGTCTCTTGTGTGAGGTCGTCGCTCGTAGCTTGGTTTCCCATTGTTTGCACGAGGAAATATCTACGCACTTGGGGTAGATATTTCTCCATCAAACGCCTAAATGCGCGTTCGTCGTTCCATAGAAGCACCCTTGTTACCCACAGAATGTCTTCTGAATTTTTCATTGCATCGGCTCTTTATTCATTCGTTTCTTCCGCAGCCGGGGCTGGTGCAACGGCACTTTCCGTGGAACTGTTTTCAACCTTTTTATTAACTTTTTTATCTTTTACGAATTTTACAATGGCTATGGCTGTGCGCACGGTGAGACGCAAAATACCCACCCAAAAGAGTATATTTGCAAAGGCTAATATTATATCGGCCCACGCGTTGCCTACGTTGATAAAACCAAATCCTATACCTGCAATAGTTGCATCGGTAATGAAATTCTTGCCCGTGGTAACGCTTTTTTGTGCATTGAAAAGTTCGAGGTTCACCGGTTTACCCTGTGTGAAAACACCTTTGTCAATGAGTTTGTTAAACATCTCTTTCTTTTGCTCGTCTTTGCGCCGTAGGCTGCGGAAGGCAAACATTGAAACCAATACAATACCGCCTGTTATGGCTATGATTGCCACAATGGGTATTATGGCTCGGCAGATTTTCTCACTGTGAATAATTGCAGTCTGTCGCATATCCTTTTCGTGGTTCTGCTCCATAGCCAAGCGGGTGTTTTCCATCCTCTCCAACTCCAATTTATCAATAGCTGTGGCAGCCTCCTCTTTGGTTATGTATCCCTGCTCGGCAAGTTCCGTCCACTGTTTGTAATCTGTTTGTGCCTCCGATAGTGTAGGCAGTATGGCTATGATTGCCATTAGAAGAATGGTTTTTACAATTTGTTTCATCGCTTTTTCTGTTTTTAGTGGTTATGATTCTTTTCGGTACCGTATGTTAGACACCGGTACCGGTCGAAAGGTTACAAAAAAGAGATTTTTTTGATATGGCAGGCTGCCTATTGCGCTCTGTTGCCGGTGATGATTTTACCTAATCGTGGTGCGTGTGTTTGTAATAATTTATCTATCGCGAAAGCTATGATAACCATTATTACCGGTGTGATAATGTATATAAACAGCAGAATAAAGGGGTTGTTGCTGCTCAGCAGTGTGTATAACGCCTTTATGGTGGGGCCTATTATTATTCCGTGCAGTGCATATAGCACAAAACATATTTTAGTGAGCCCGGGTGTGGGACCTATGATTCTTTTTCTGTACAGCAGTGATACAAAATAGAAAAGGGCTGTTATTTTTATGATGTTTGTTGCGAGGAATGCAGCCGCATTGTCGCCTATGTGGTTTAGAACAATTTGCAGAGGAATGTATAATACGAGTGTGGCAATTCCAATGCTATGGGGTATTTTTGTTATGTTTATATTGTGTATGGCAATGTATGCGCCTATTGCGAAAAACATAAATGCGCCGCCACCGAAGCCGGTTATGTCAATCCCTGTATTGGTTATATAGCAAGCGGTGATTATTGCAAAATATAGAATGGCTGTTGAGTTTCTTTTAAGCAGGTGGTATAGCAGTGGGGTGCAGATTGAAATTACCATAAGGTCGCGCATATACCATAGTGGCCCGTTAGCAGGGTCGTAATTATATCTTTGTGAAAAATCCCAATATCCGCTTAAATAATCGGTAATGGTGTAGTTTTCGTGCGCAATAACATTGAATCTTATGTACAAAATCAGTATAGCAATGGTGTTCCATATAAGGTATGGTACCAATAGCGAGTTTATTCTTCTTTTCAATTTGTCGGCAAAGTGTATTTCTCTTTTTGCACCATTATTCCTAAAGAAGAAATATCCCGAGATTATAAAAAGTACCGGTACGGGTTCGGGTAGCACTATTAGGTAGAAGTAGTTGAATATGTATATCAACCATTCCGGCCATTGGGGTGGTGCGCCTTCCCACATTTCTACAAGTGCATAGATATTTGTGTGCACAAGTACTACACCAATAATCAATGGGAAACGCAGCCAAGTCATTATATCTACCTGTTCTTGGTCGTGTAGTGGTTTGGTACTCATTTCGGGTGTCTGTTTTGTGCCTGTGTGTTATACTTGTCAATGTGCCTCCAACCAGTTTGCACCCCAGCCATAGTCGGCAACAAGGGGTACCTTCATTGCAAATGCCTGCTGCATCTCCTCAACCACAAGCGCCTGCACAGCCTCCTTCTCTTCGGGTACTACGTTGAAATTGAGTTCGTCGTGTACCTGCAGTATCATTGTGGAGCGCATCTGCTGCTCCTTCATACGGCGGTATATGTTTATCATTGCCACCTTAATGATGTCGGCTGCACTTCCCTGTATGGGTGCGTTCACGGCATTTCGCTCGGCATACCCGCGCACCACGGCGTTGTGCGAGTTTATGTCGGGCAGGTAGCGTTTGCGCTTGAATACGGTTTCCACGTAGCCGTTGAGCTTGGCTTCTTGTTTACATTTTTCAATGTAATCGGCTACTCCTTTGTAGGTTTCGAAATAGTTATCAATGAGTGTTTTTGCCTCGAAGCGGTTTACGTTCATACGCTCGGCAAGGCCGAATACCGATATTCCGTATATGATACCGAAGTTTGCTACCTTCGCTTTGCGGCGCTCGTCTTTGGTTACCTCTTCAATAGGTTTCTTGTATATTTTTGCAGCAGTTGCCGCGTGAATATCGTAGCCGCTGCGGAAGTCCTCAATCATATTGCTATCGCCGCTCAGGTGTGCCATAATGCGCAATTCTATCTGCGAATAGTCGACCGAAAGGAAGAGGCAGCCATCGTCGGGGATAAATGCTTTGCGCACCTCCTTGCCCTCCTCGTCGCGTATGGGTATGTTCTGCAGGTTGGGGTTGCTTGAACTCAAGCGGCCGGTGGCGGTCACCGTCTGGTTGTATGATGTATGTATCTTGCCCGTGCGGCTGTTCACAAGCGCCGGCAGGCTGTCTATGTATGTGCTCAATAGTTTCTTGAGGCCGCGATATTGTAAAATATTTTTTACGATAGGGTGGCGGTTCTGCAGCTGCGCGAGCACCTCCTCCGATGTCACAAACTGGCCGGTCTTTGTCTTTTTGGGTTTATCGACAATCTTCAGCTTGCCAAAGAGTATATCGCCCACCTGTTTGGGCGATGCTATGTTGAATGCTTCGCCTGCTTGTGTGAAGATTTCCTCCTCAATCTCGTCGAGCCGCTTGCCAAGCAGTGCCGATGTCTCGCGCAGGGCATTGGTGTCTATGCGTGCTCCGTTGCGCTCCATATATGCAAGCACAGGTATGAGCGGCATCTCTATTTTATAAAAGAGCTCCTCTATGCCGGCCTCTTTTATCTCCTTCTCCAGTATGTTTTTCAGGCGCAGTGTAATGTCGGCATCTTCGCAGGCATAGTCGCAGATGTCGGCGGGTGCGAGGTCGCGCATATTTTTTTGGTTCTTTCCCTTTGCGCCTATAAGCTCGGTTATCTTTATGGTTTCGTAGTTGAGATAAATTTCGGCAAGGTAGTCCATTCCGTGATATAGTTCGGGTTGCAACACGTAGTGGGCAATCATAGTGTCGAACATTTTACCGCGTAGCTCCACTCCGTAGTTGCCAAGTACGGTGAGGTCGTACTTTATATTTTGTCCCACCTTGCATATCCTCTCGTCTTCGATGAGGGGGCGCAAAATTTGGAGTCGGGTGGTGGCGGCTGCTCTGTCGGCGGCAATGGGTATGTAAACAGCCTCGCCCTCCTTAACCGAGAGCGAAATTCCCACAAGTTCGGCCTCCAGTGCATTGGTGCTTGTGGTTTCGGTATCTATGCACACAGTTTCGCAATTTTTTATAGCAGTGATAAAATTGCGTATATCATCTTCAGTATCAAGAAGTTTATAGTTGTGCGGGGTCTCTTTTAAGCTCAAATGGCTGGAATTTTTTTCATTGCCAGTATCTTCGGTGGGAAAAAAATCAAAGAGCGAGGGTTGGAGAGAGTCGTTTTTTTTGCTTTTACCCTTTTTCTCCGCACTCTCTTCCTCGGAGGGTGTGTCGAAGAGCGATGGGGCGAAGTTGCTTTTCTTCACTCGCTCCTTGAGTGCACGCAGTTCGTAAAAGTCGAGCAGGCGGGTGAGCTCGGCTTCGTTGGCGGGTTCGCGTTTCAAAGCCTCCATATCGAGTTCGATGGGAACATCGGTTTTTATGGTAGCAAGAAATTTGCTGAAGAGAATTTTTTCCCTGTTCTCCTCCACCTTTGTTTTTAGCGCTCCTTTCAGTTTGTCGGTGTTTGCAAGCAGGCCGTCAATGCTGCCAAATTCGGCAATGAGTTTTTGTGCGGTTTTTTCTCCTACTCCCGGGCAGCCGGGAATGTTGTCGCTTGCATCGCCCATAAGGCCTAAGAGGTCTATCACCTGCTCGGTGCGTTCTATGCCGAATTTCTCCTTCACCCTCTCAACGCCCATTACCTCGAACTCCTTGTCGCCATACTTTGGGCGGTATATGAAAACGATGTCCGAAACAAGCTGTCCGTAGTCCTTATCGGGCGTCATCATATATGTAATAATTCCCCTTTTTTCCGCCTGTTTTGCCAGTGTTCCCACAACGTCGTCGGCCTCGTAGCCGGGCACTTCGAATACGGGTATGTTGTAGGCTTTTATTATCTCCTTTATTACAGGTACCGAAGAGCGTATCACCTCGGGGGTCTCCTCGCGTTGTGCCTTGTATTGTTCATATGCCTCGTGGCGGAATGTCTTTCCACGCGGGTCAAATGCAACACCTATGTGCGTGGGGTTCTCCTTCTTTAGAACATCCTCGAGTGTGTTCACAAAGCCCAATATGGCCGATGTGTTGAACCCCTTCGAGTTTATCCTGGGGTTCTTTATAAATGCGTAATATGCACGGTATATCAGTGCGTATGCATCGAGCAGAAATAGTTTATCCATCTTATAACAAAACAAATTGAACGTAAAAATACAAAAATTATAACACTAACCATATTCTTTTTTATTACTTTTGTGATGTTTAGCGGTAAATGTTCTCTGTTTTTTGTTAAAACAGCTATAGGTTTGTTTTTATAAACAGCTAAGTAATAACGCTCTAAATTTTAAGAATGGATATATTATCGATAATACAGGCCCCTATAAAGCAGGAATTTGATGCTTTCAAGGAGTATTATAGTGCGCAGTTTGGCAGCGACGTTCCGTTGCTCAACAGCGTATTGTGCGATGTGTCGGGCTCTGTGGGCAAGATGATGCGTCCTATGCTGTTGTTGCTTGCCGCTAAAGGTTGTGGCGCTGTGACGGCGGCCACGAATGCCGCTGCGGCCTCTCTGGAGCTGTTGCACACGGCCAGCCTGCTGCACGACGATGTGGTTGACGAGAGCAATATGCGCCGCGGTCTTCCATCGCTGAATGCTCTTTACAGCAACCGCATTGCCATTCTCACAGGCGACTACCTTTTTTCGCTTGCGCTTAACAATGCCGCAAAAACAAATAACATCGAAATAATCGAGCAATTGTCGCAGCTTGGTTGTGCTCTTTCAAGTGGTGAGATGATGCAGTTGCAAGCGCAAAAAACAGGTGTTTATACCGAGGAAGATTATTTGAATATCATAAAAGGGAAAACGGCTTCACTCTTTGCTTCGTGTGCATATATAGGTGCCTTGTCGGCAGGTGCAGGCCTGCAAGAGGCTGTCGCTTTGCGCCGATTTGGCGAGCTCATAGGCATCTGTTTTCAGATAAAAGATGATATTTTTGACTATTATGAGGGTGACATAGGCAAGCCCACAGGCAGTGATATGCGCGAAGGTAAGATAACACTGCCTGCACTCTATGTTCTGCGCACATCGGCATCACCTGTCGTGGCGATTATAAATGATAAGTTGGCTGCCGGAAAAGAACTCGATGAAAAGGAGATAGAATCACTTATAGAACTATCGAAAAGCGAGGGTGGTGTGCAGTATGCTCTTGATAGGATAGAGCAGTTGCGTGCCGAAGCACTCTCCCTGCTTCCCGCTGCAATACCCTCCGATTGTCGCGATGCTTTGGTGGCATATCTCGATTATGTGATTTCCCGAAACAAATAAATAAAAAACCACGCCGCGGCGTGGTTTTTTTATTTATTACTCTCTCTATATATTTAGAAGAATTTTGTCTCCTCGCCTGTAATTTCACCAAGGCACAGGTTGGCAAGGCGGCTGGTACCAAGGCGGAACAGTTCGTTTGTGAGCCATTCCTCGCCTAAGAACTCTTTTACTATTGTATAGTACACAAGTGCGTCGTGCACGGTGTTAATGCCTCCTGCGGGCTTAAAACCAATTTTACGGCCGGTCTTTTGATAGTACTCCTTTATGGTACTGCACATAACGTATGCGGCCTCGGGGGTTGCGGCAGGCGACTCTTTTCCGGTAGATGTTTTTATGAAGTCGGCACCCGAATACATCGATAGAATGGATGCTTTTTTAATGTTTTCGGCTGTTTTCAGTGCGCCTGTCTCCAATATAACTTTCAGATGCTTGTCGCCGCAGATACTCTTAAGCTCCTGTATCTCGTCACACACGCCCTCGTAGTCCCCGCTCAGGAATTTTCCTACGCTCAGTACTATGTCTATCTCGGTGGCACCGTCGTGAATGGCCATTGCGGTTTCGGCTACCTTTATCTCCTGGAATGTCTGTGAAGATGGGAAGCCGCCCGACACGCAGGCGATACCTACGTTTTCAACCTCCAGCGATTGGCTCACAATCTTTGCAAAATTGGGATATACGCATATTGCGGCTACGTTCTTAAGGTCGGGGTATTTTTCTTCGAACTCATTTACCTTTTCGGTGAATTTGAGCACGCTCTCCTCACTATCGGTGCATTTGAGGGTGGTGAGGTCTATGCAGTTGAAAAGGAATTTCTTTACCTCCTGTGTATTGTTCTCTTCAACCTTCTCCTCAATAAGTTTTTTCACGGCGGCGGCAACTTCGTTGTCGCTCATTGCGGGTGCATACTCGCGCAGTACAAAGTCGTACTTGCTCTCCTCTTCGGCGTGGTAGTGCTTATGCTCGCCACCACAACCACAATTACAATTATCGCTCATCGTTGTATAATTTAGGGTTATTTATATGTCTTTTATTATCTCTTTTACTCTTTTTATCGAGGTTTTTCAGCAGTGCTTCGGTGAGGTCGGTACCTGTTTGGTTGGCTATGCATATGAGCACCCACAGCACATCGGCAAGCTCATCGCCAAGGTCGTTTTTCTCTCCCTCTTTGAACGATTGTTCGCCATACTTGCGTGCCATAATGCGCGCCACCTCGCCCACCTCCTCGGTCAGGATGGCGGTGTTTGTGAGTTCGTTGAAGTAGCGCACCCCATACTCCTTTATCCAAGCATCTACGCGCTCTTGTGCCTCTTTTATTGTCATTGTCACTCTCTGTTTTTTGAGTCTATAAATATAGTAACAGGCCCGTCGTTCAATAGTTCAACCTTCATATCTGCGCCAAAAATTCCTCTTTTTATCGGGCTGTTGAGGGCTATCTCCAGCTCGCTGCAAAACTGCTCATAGAGTGGAACCGACACGTCGGGTTTTGCCGCTTTTATATATGAGGGGCGATTGCCCTTTTTGGTAGATGCCATAAGTGTGAACTGGCTCACGGCAAGCACATCGCCACCAACATCGGTTACCGATAGGTTCATCACTCCGTGTTCATCGTCGAAAAGGCGTATGTTGGCTATCTTTTTTGTGAGCCACTCTATGTCCTCGTTGGTATCCTCGTCACATATACCAACAAAAACCAATAATCCTTTGTTTATCAGTGATATAAGTTCTCCTTCGACGGTTACCGATGCCTTTTTTACTCTCTGTATAAGTATTCTCATTCTTTTTCTTCTTTCTAATGGCTGTGCCTCTCCCCGCAAAGATAGGCAATTTTTATCTATTTAAGCTCATTGAGCAATATTTCTGCCTTTGCCTTGCCTATGATGGCTGCAATATCTTCCACAGCAGCCTCTTTTATGCGTTTTATGCTCTTAAAGTGCTGTAATAGAGCTTGTTTACTCTTTTCGCCTATGCCTTTTATGCTGTCCAGCTCCGATTCTGTCTGCCTTTTGCTGCGTTTGTTGCGGTGGAATGTTATGGCAAAGCGGTGTACCTCGTCCTGTATCTGTGTCATAAGTCGGAATAGGGCGGTGTTCTGTTTAAGCCCTATTGAATTGCCCTCTATGAGCAGTTCCGAGGTGCGGTGTCTGCCATCTTTTACAAGGCCGGCGATGGGAATGTGGAGCCCTAATTTGTCCTCGGTGATGCTGCGTATGGCCTCTATCTGTCCTTTGCCGCCATCGGCTATTATGAGGTTGGGCAGTTCGCCACCCTCCTCCAATATGCGGCTGTATCGGCGCTCCACAACCTCGCGCATCGATGCATAATCGTCGGCACCAATAACGGTTTTTATGTTGTATTTCCGGTAATCTTTTTTCGATGGCTTGAGTTTGCGGAATACCACGCACGCGGCAACGGCATCGTTTCCCTGTATGTTAGAGTTATCAAAACTCTCAATTATAATCGGTAGTTTTTCGAGATGCAGAGCCTCCTGAATCTCCTTCATCAGGCGGGTGCTCTTTTGCTCGGGATTCAGTTTTTCTTCCTGTTTCAGGCGGTCGGCTTTGTACTGTTTTACGTTCAGCTTCGACAGTGCAAGCAACCGTGCCTTGTCGCCCTTTTGGGGTAGTGTGATGTTCACCCCTTCAAGTGGAAGTTCCATAGCGAATGGGAGAATAATCTCTTTTGCGTGGCTGTTGAAACGTTCGCGCATTTCAATTATACCCATTGTTAATATCTCTTCGTCGGTTTCATCGAGTTTTTTACGATATTCTATGGTAAATGCCTGGTTTATGCAGCCGTTTGTAATGTGCAGGAAATTTATGAATGCGTTCTTTTCGTCGCTCTCAATCGAGAATACATCGAGGTTGTTTAGCGACGAGCTCACTACCTCGCTGCGGCTGCGGAAGTTCTCTATGAGCGTGTATTTTTCTTTTATCTTTTGTGCTGCTTCAAAATCCATTTTTTCGGCTTTCGACCGCATTTCGGAAACAAGTTTTTCTTGCAGTATGCGTATGTCGCCCTTTAGGATTGTAGTTACCTCGTCGATATATTTTGAATATTCGGCTTGCGAAATTTTGCCTATGCAAGGGGCGCAACACTTTTCTATCTGGTATTCCAGGCAGCAGTTGAACTTGCCGGCTCTCACTGCTTCGGGTGTTATTTTCAGGTTGCAGCTGCGCAGGGGATAAAGTTCCTTTATGAGTTCCAAAAGAGCGTGCAATGCGCCTGCGTTTGTGTATGGGCCAAAGTAGCGTCCCCATTTCCTATCTATTTTTCTTGTCTTGAAAATTTTGGGGAAGTAGTCGTTGCTTATGCAGATTGAGGGGTAGGTCTTGTCGTCTTTAAGCAGAATATTATAGCGAGGCTTGTGCCGCTTTATGAGGTTGTTCTCCAAAAGCAGTGCATCGGCCTCGCTATTTACCACAATGTAGCGTATGTCGGCAATCTTAGAAACCAACAGGCGTGTTTTCAAAGATTGCTGCTCTTTGTTGAAGTAGGAGGAGACGCGGCGTTTAAGGTTCTTTGCCTTGCCCACATAGATTATTACCCCGCTCTCGTTGAGGTATTGGTAACAGCCGGGTGAGTCGGGTAGGTTGCTTACAATCTCTTTTATATGCTCCTCCCTTTTTGTCTTCTCCTCTTTACTCATTATTTTCCTTCGAGTGTGAGCAGGCAGTCAATCTCTGCATCGGCAGGGAAGGTGCTGCGCCCCTTCAGTCCCTCAAGTTCGATAAGGAAATTTATCATCACTCTTTTGGGGTTAAGTTTCTTTACAAGGTTGTATGCTGCAAGCATAGTGCCGCCTGTTGCGAGCAGGTCGTCGTGGATGAGCACCACATCGTTCTCGTTTATGGCATCCTTGTGTATCTCTATGGTGTCGCGGCCATACTCCTTGCCATAACTCTCGCTTATGGTTTCTGCGGGCAGTTTGCCTGGCTTGCGAATGGGTACAAAACCTGCATTCAGTTTCACCGCAAGTGCCGATGCCATAACGAAACCGCGAGACTCAATGCCTACAATCTTAGTGATGCCGCAGTCTTTGTACATTTCGTAAAGCGCTTTGTCTAATTCCTGCATACAAGCAGGGTTTTTGAATAGCGATGTTACATCTTTGAATTGAATCCCGGGTATGGGAAAGTCGGGAATGTTTCTCAAATTAGATAACAATAATTCTTTGTTCATAGTTCTATATTTTGGTTGATGTTTCACGTGGAACAATACTATTTTCTCATAAGTACAAGCAGCACGTTTACGTCGCTCGGCGACACTCCGGGTATGCGGCTTGCCTGCGCAAGTGTTTCGGGGTTTATGGCTGTGAGCTTTTGGCGTGCTTCGGTCGATAGCGAGTCGAGTTCGTTGTAGTTGAACTTGCCGCGTATGCGTATATTCTCCAATCGAAGCATACGCTCGGCCTCTTCACGTTCGCGCTCAATGTAGCCTCGGTATTTAATCTCAATCTCTACGGCCTCGGTTATCTCCTCGCGCCAAGCGCCAAGTTTTTCGAGTTCGCTTTTGAGCGGTTTTATATATTGTGCTATGCTGTTTATTGTTATTTGCGGGCGCTCTATTATTGCTGCCAATTTGCAACCGCGCGCAAGTGGGGTGGTGCCCAGTGCTTGCAACCCTTCGTTAATGAGGTTTGCTTTCACCGAAAAGTTTTCAATGAACTCGGTCAGTTTCTGCATCAGTTCTTTTTTCTCGCATAGCTTGCGGTAGCGCTCCTCGGTTACAAGCCCCAGTGAATATCCCTTTTCGGTGAGGCGACGGTCGGCGTTGTCGGAACGCAGGAGTATGCGATACTCGGCGCGCGACGTGAACATTCGGTAGGGCTCGTCCACTCCCTTTGTCACAAGGTCGTCGATGAGTACACCTATGTATGCCTCGTTTCGGCGCAACACAAAACTATCTTTACCGTCAATCTTAAGTGCGGCATTTATGCCGGCAACTATACCCTGCCCGGCAGCCTCTTCGTATCCGGTGGTGCCGTTTACCTGCCCTGCGAAATAGAGGTTCTCCACTATTTTCGATTCAAGGGTGTGGTATAATTGCGTGGGTGGGAAATAGTCGTACTCTATTGCATAGCCCGGGCGATAGGCAACGGCATCCTTCAATGCGGGTATCTTGCGCAGGGCATTTAGCTGTATGTCCATAGGGAGTGACGATGAGAAACCGTTCACATAAACCTCTTGTGTGGTCTCTCCCTCGGGTTCCAAAAAGAGCAGGTGTCTTTCGCGCTCGGCAAATGTCACTATCTTTGTCTCTATGCTTGGGCAGTAGCGCGGCCCTATGCTCTGTATCTGTCCATTGTAGAGCGGCGAGTCGTCGAGCCCGTCGCGTAGTGTCCGGTGAACATCGGGGTTGGTGTAGCAGGCCCAGCAGGGCAACTGTTGCAATTTTCGCTCGTTCTTCAAATATGAAAAACAATGAAAATCTTCGTCACCTTGTTGAATATCAACAAGTTCCATATTTATACTGCGCTTGTCGAGGCGCACAGGAGTACCTGTTTTCATACGCCCTGCCTCTATGCCCTGTTTTTTCAAAGACTCGGTGAGCCCTTTGGCTGCCGGCTCGGCTATGCGGCCGCCTTCGAACTGCACACGGCCCACGTGCATCAGTCCGTTGAGGAATGTGCCGGCGGTGATTATTATGCCCTTGGCGCAGAGTTCCGCGCCAAGCTGTGTTTTTGCACCCACTGCCTTGCCGTTATCCACTATTATTTCGGTGACGCTGTCCTGCCACATATGCAGGTTGGGGATGTTTTCGAGAGTCTCTCTCCAGTATTGGCTGAACTTCATACGGTCGCACTGCGCACGCGGGCTCCACATTGCGGGGCCCTTGGAGCGGTTGAGCATACGGAACTGTATCGATGCCTTGTCGGTGATTATACCCATATAACCGCCCAGGGCGTCAATCTCGCGCACAATCTGCCCCTTGGCAATGCCGCCTATTGCGGGGTTGCAGCTCATCTGGGCAATCTTGTTCATATCCATCGTCACAAGACAGGTCTTTTTGCCCAAGTTTGCCGCAGCGGCAGCCGCCTCGCAGCCTGCGTGGCCGGCTCCTATAACCAATATGTCGTATTCGAATATCACTTTGTGTGTAAATATGCTTGGTTTGGTGCTGAAAGGCGGCAAGTGGATGCTGCCTCTCTTTAGCGATGCCAAAGATAATAAAAACATTTTTTTTGCTTGGCAGGTTATCTTTAATATTTGCCACCTATAACATATTTAAGGGAATTATTTCACTAAAAAATGTTGTTTTTAATAAAAAAGACCTATTTTTGTAATCTAACACTATTATGTTAGCATAATAGGCTTTATACAGCATAAACAATTTATTTATTTATATAATTTAATATCAATTTATTATGTGGTTATTTAATTCTTCTGTGGGAAAGAAGGTTATTATGAGCGTGTCGGGTATTGCCCTTGTGCTTTTCCTCCTTTTCCATATGTCAATGAACTTGGTGGCTATCTTCAGCGCCGAGGGGTACAACATGATTTGTGAGTTTTTGGGTGCCAACTGGTATGCGCTCATTGCAACAGCCGGCCTTGCCGCTCTTGTGGTGGTGCATTTCGTTTATGCAATCATCCTCACTTTGCAGAACAAGAAGGCTCGTGGCGGCCAGGGTTATGCCTACACCGTAAAGCCTAAAAATGTAGAGTGGGCCTCACAGAATATGTTTGTACTCGGAGTTATCGTAATTCTTGGTATGGCATTGCACTTGTTCAACTTCTGGGCAAATATGCAGCTTGTTGAGGTTCTTCATATGCTGGGTGCCAATGTAGATGCATCGCTTGCAGCCGATGGCGTTCACTACATCAAGGAGACATTTGCTTGCCCTGTTTATGTGGCTCTCTATGTTATCTGGTTGGTTGCTTTGTGGTTCCACCTCACACACGGTTTCTGGAGCGCATTGCAGACACTTGGCTGGGCCAACCAAATTTGGTTCAACCGTTGGAGAGTTATCGGTAACGTGCTTGTTACCATCATCATTCTTGGTTTCTTGGCAGTAGTAGCTGTTTATGCAGTATGCCCTTGTGCAGGATGCTAATGATTCATTAAGTGTAAAATTTCAAAAATCTCAGATATTATGGCTAAAATCAGTTCAATAAAAGTGGATTCCAAAATTCCTGAGGGCCCTTTGGCCGAAAAATGGACCAACTATAAGGCACATCAGAAATTGGTGAACCCTGCCAACAAACGTAAGCTCGATATTATTGTTGTGGGTACCGGTCTTGCAGGTGCTTCGGCTGCCGCTTCACTTGGTGCTATGGGTTTCAACGTTCTTAACTTCTGTATTCAGGATTCTCCCCGTCGCGCTCACTCTATCGCGGCTCAGGGTGGTATTAACGCAGCCAAGAACTACCAGAACGATGGCGACTCGGTTTATCGCCTCTTCTACGATACTATAAAGGGTGGTGACTACCGTGCACGTGAGGCTAACGTTTATCGTTTGGCCGAGGTTTCGGGTGCCATCATCGACCAGTGCGTTGCACAGTGTGTTCCCTTTGCACGCGAGTACGGCGGCTTGCTTGCCAACCGCTCATTCGGTGGTGCACAGGTATCGCGTACATTCTATGCCCGCGGCCAGACCGGTCAGCAGCTTCTCCTTGGTGCATACTCGGCTCTTAACTATCAGGTGAGCCAGGGCACAGTGAAGGTGTTCACACGTTACGAGATGCTCGACCTCGTTATCATCGACGGCCGTGCACGCGGTATCATCGCACGTAACCTTGTAACAGGTAAGGTTGAGCGTTTTGCTGCTCACGCAGTGGTTATCGGTACCGGTGGTTATGGTAACACATACTTCCTCTCTACAAATGCTATGGGTAGCAACGGTTCTGCCGCTTTGCAGTGCTACCGCAAGGGTGCTTGGTTTGCCAACCCCTGCTATGCACAGATTCACCCCACTTGTATCCCCGTTCACGGCGACAAGCAGTCGAAGCTCACTCTTATGTCAGAGTCTTTGCGTAACGACGGCCGCATCTGGGTACCCAAGAAACTTGAGGATGCAAAGGCATTGCAGGCAGGCAAGAAACACCCCAATGATATCCCCGACGAGGACCGCGACTTCTACTTGGAGCGTCGCTATCCCGCATTCGGTAACCTCGTGCCTCGTGACGTTGCATCACGTGCAGCTAAAGAGCGTTGCGATGCAGGCTTCGGCGTGAACAACACCGGTCTTGCCGTGTTCCTCGATTTCAAATATGCTATCCAGCGCCTGGGCGAGGATGTAGTGCGCCAGCGTTACGGAAACCTCTTCGATATGTATGAGGAGATTGCCGATACCAACCCCTACAAGGAGCCTATGATGATATTCCCCGCTATCCACTACACAATGGGTGGTATCTGGGTAGATTATGAGTTGCAGACCTCTGTTCCCGGTTTGTTCGCAATTGGTGAGGCCAACTTCAGCGACCACGGTGCCAACCGTCTTGGTGCTTCTGCTCTTATGCAGGGCTTGGCCGATGGTTACTTTGTGTTACCTTATACAATACAGAACTACCTTTCGGACCAGATTCAGGTTCCCCGTTTCAGCACCGACGCTCCCGAGTTCGTTGCTGCCGAGAAGGCTGTAAACGACAAGATTGCCAAACTTATGGCCATCAAGGGTAAGCGTAGTGTAGATTCTATCCACAAGGAGCTTGGCCACGTTATGTGGGATTATGTAGGTATGGCTCGTACAAAAGAGTCTTTGGAGGCTGCTTTGAAGAAACTCGACGAGGTGGAGAAACTCTTCTGGAGCGAGTTGTTCATCCCCGGTTCGGCCGACACACTCAACATCGAGCTCGAAAAGGCGCTCCGCCTGCTCGACTTCATTGAGATTGGTCGCCTTATGGCACGCGATGCTCTCAACCGTGAGGAGTCTTGCGGTGGTCACTTCCGTGAGGAGCACCAGACCGAGGAGGGCGAGGCTAAACGTGACGATGAGAACTTCTCATATGTTGCTTGCTGGAAGTACACCGGCGAAGGCCAAGAGCCCGAACTTATCAAAGAAGACCTTAACTACCAGTATATTAAGGTGCAGCAGCGTAACTACAAGAACTAACCCGAAAAAACAGAAGAACAATGGACAAAAATATAAGTTTTACATTGAAAGTATGGCGCCAGAGAGGTCCTAAAGAGAAAGGTGCTTTTGCTACATACCAGATGAAGGATATCCCCGGTGATACCTCATTCCTGGAGATGCTCGATATTCTTAACGAGAGTTTGGTAAATAAGGGCGAGGAGCCTATCGTGTTCGACCACGACTGCCGCGAGGGTATCTGCGGTATGTGTTCGCTCTATGTAAACGGACACCCCCACGGCCCTGCAACAGGTGCCACAACCTGCCAGTTGTATATGCGTCGTTTCAAGGATGGCGATACAATCACCGTTGAGCCTTGGCGTTCGGCTGCGTTCCCCGTAATCCGCGACCTTATGGTCGACCGTACTGCCTTCGACAAGATACAGCAGGCCGGTGGTTACGTATCAATCAACACCGGAGGTATGCCCGATGCCAACGCAATTCCCATTGGCAAGGACGTTGCCGAGGAGGCTATGGATGCTGCCGCTTGCGTTGGTTGCGGTGCTTGTGTAGCTGCTTGTAAGAATGGTTCTGCAATGCTCTTTGTTTCGGCAAAGGTAAGCCAGTTCGCTCTCCTTCCCCAGGGTAAGGCCGAGGCTGCAAAGCGTGCAAAATCAATGGTAGCCAAGATGGACGAGCTGGGCTTTGGTAACTGTACCAACACCCGCGCTTGCGAGG
>JAFVSR010000090.1 GCA_017503645.1 Bacteroidaceae bacterium
ATTAGATATATACACTATTATAACAATGATAGGATCAAACTGAGGCTAAATGGAAAAAGCCCGGTGCAATACCGAGCTTTATTCCAATCTAAGAGCGCCTCTTAATAATGTTAAACCGTCCAACTTTTGGGGGTCACATCACTTTTTAGTCATCTTCTTATTTATAATAGCAACTCTTTAATATCGCTGTCGGAGACTGCCGTTTCAAAAGGAAGAAGAGGTTCGGCGCTGCGGCCAAATGCAAGCACGGCAAGCGGCGTTTGGGGCAATGCAAGAATCTCGCCCGATGCAGGCAAAACATCAGCCGCCGCATAAGCGCCGCATAAGCCAATTTCAGCAGCCTGCAGCAGCATCGCCTGCACCATCCTGCCAAGCAGCATAAAATCAGCCGAGGATGGCTCACAAGAGCAAATGGCAATATATGCAGTTGCCTTCACCATTTCGCTATTGCAAGAGCGCAGAGCGGCAGCCTCATCACCCACGGCAAGGCGGAAACGGAAAGGTACAGGCATAACTGTTCTTGCAGCAGCCCCAACGATGCGCACAAGCTGGTCCTCGCGCACCGCGTAAGCATCAAATGCACCACGGCACACGGAATGCTCCAAAAAAGAGTACAAATTACTCCTCTTGGCCGCAGCCTGCGAAACGGCACGCGCCTTGTGCTGTTCCATCTTCTTTTCCAAATAGTTGTCTGCCATAGAATAGATAAATAAAAAAAAGCACCGCAACTGCGGTGCTCCTGAGGTACCTGGCGGATTCGAACCGCCGTACATGGTTTTGCAGACCACTGACTAAGCCACTCATCCAAGGTACCAAGTGCTCTACAGGGCATACTCCTCGTTTTGCAGTCACAAAGGTAATGCTATTTTTCATAAACGGCAAATTATCAACAGCATTTTTTATTGCAAGCCATAGCTTTTTGGGTAAATTGCAAGAAATATCAACTTTATAACCTATCTTCGCAACAGAATAAAAGGGAATATGATTCACAAAGTAGCCAAATTCATTGAGCAGAAAGGGTTGCTTGCACCGGGCAGCAGGGTGTTGGTTGCCCTCAGTGGCGGAGCCGACTCCGTTGCCCTCCTTATGGTATTGAAGAAACTCGGTTACGAATGTCACGCAATACACTGCAATTTTCATCTGCGCGGCGAAGAGAGTATGCGCGACGAGAATTTTGTGCGCGCCCTGTGCCACAGGCACAACATTCCGCTGCTTGTGACAGATTTCGACACCAAGGGGTATGCCGCAAAGAAAGGGATATCCATTGAGATGGCCGCACGCGAGCTGCGCTACGATGCGTTTGAGAGGTTGCGCAGCGAAACGGCTGCCGCCGCCATTGCCGTGGCACATCACCGCGACGACAGTGCCGAAACCGTGCTGCTGAACCTGCTGCGCGGAACAGGCATAAAAGGGCTGCACGGCATTCAACCCAAGAACGGGCACATCATACGCCCGCTACTCTGTGTGGGGCGCAAGGATATTATAGAGTACATTGAATGGTGCGGGGAGAGTTATGTGACCGACAGCACCAACCTTGAAACCGATTTCACACGCAACAAGATACGCCTGGAGATACTCCCGCTTATGCAACAGATAAACCCATCGGCAGCCGAGAGCATTGCACAAACAGCCGAGCGGGTGAGCGAGGCCGAGAAGGCGTATGCAAAGGCCATATCGGATAGCATTGCGAGGGTGAAACAAGATAACATCATAGATATCAAGAAACTGCAAGAGGAGCCGTCGCCACAGGCCATTCTTTACGAGATACTGCAGCCGCTTGCTTTTAATGCAGCACAAATAAAGGATATTGCCGAAGCTGTAAACGGCGAGAGCGGGCGCATATTCGGCAACGGCCGATGGGATGTAATAAAAGACCGCAGCACCCTAATCATAGTACCAAGCAGCAGGGGCCCGATGGAACCCACCGAAATAGCAACAGACGGCGAAACAGTCACCCGACAGGGCACACTCCGTTGCACCTTGCAACCATTTAACGGGAATATCATAAAAGAGAAGAACTTTGCCACAATAGATGCCGCAAGGGTAGAACAACCGCTCACATTGCGCCATTGGCGGCAGGGCGACCGCTTTACCCCGTTTGGTATGCGCGGCAGCAAACTGCTGAGCGACTATATGACCGACCGCAAGATGAGCATAATAGAGAAGGAGCAGCAGTTGGTTGTAACCGATGCCACGGGCCGAATAGTGTGGGTGGTGGGAGAGCGCCTTGCAGCGCAATGTGCCACAGGAAATGACACAAAAGAGGTTATAATATTGCAATGGAACGAGGCTGACTAAAAAGTATTTTTTAGCAGCCTCATTTTCAGGGAGATGAATAAAAAGATGTAGTTTAAAGCTTTTGCAAACGAGCAAAACATAAAGTTTACTTTAATGTTTTACTGCGAGTGCAGCAAAGGTTCGCTATAA
>JAFVSR010000091.1 GCA_017503645.1 Bacteroidaceae bacterium
CAATTTCCTGCAATTAGCGTTTCTGCATACGAAAAAGGGAAGTAAGCGACGCTTACTTCCCTTTTTGTGATCCCGGCAGGATTCAAACCTGCAACCTTCTGATCCGTAGTCAGATGCTCTATTCAGTTGAGCTACGAGACCGATTCGTTGTCCTTTTTGTTTGACGATGCAAAGGTAGTGCTTTTTTTATAACCTGCAAAATTTTTCGAATCTTTTTTTTTAGATTTTTCTCACTTTTTTATTCGAAGAACCGTTCGTTGAACATAAACCAACCGAGCGTGAGGCCCACATTGAATCCGCTTTTGTGTGAACTATAATAATTTACGAACCCGCTAATGGTTATTGTGGATATTTTACCTACAGCATTGAACTCGGCAATATATTGAAAATCGTCGAAACGCTTTTTGCTGTAGTAGGCTGTGCCGTCGGAGTTCTCTTTTATCATACGATAGGGCGAAAAGGCGTAAAAACCGGGACGCAGCTGTATGAAACTCGATATTTTTATAATAGGTACAAGGCCGGCTCCCACGAATTGATTGGCACGGAACTTGGGGTCGTAGTTAAACTGGCTGTTCATCGTGGGGGTGAATGCTCCGGCCTGCATAATCGTTGCCTGATAGGTGTGCGACAAGGCACGCGTTGAATAGTATATTTGCAGATAGGCGGCCAGTGAAAAATGGCGCGATATGTTGAATACCTCGTTTCGTACATAGTTTACTTGCAACCACGATTTGCTCTCGTTGTCCTTGAAACTATAATTACCACTCTTGAATTTCTCTTTTCCTATGTAAAATTGTGCTGCAAGTTTCTCGTATGAACCCTCGGTGGGGAAGGCGTTGTCGTCGAGTGTGTTGCCCTGGAATTTTATGCTTGCACCAAGAACCCGTGTCCTGTTCTTGTCGAATTGCGGATTGTCGAGGTCTATGATGCTGGTGGGCATATACTTGTCGGCAATATCGGCTATGCCTATTCCTATCTCGGTTTTCTTGCGCAGGAGAAATGGCAGTGAAATCTTCAGTTTCGCAAATGCCTCGTGCTCCTGGTTCAGCGACATTGAGTTCTCTTGCGAAAAGACATATTTCATATTGTAGTA
The DNA here is from genome assembly GCA_017503645.1 of Bacteroidaceae bacterium. GTDB lineage: Bacteria > Bacteroidota > Bacteroidia > Bacteroidales > Bacteroidaceae > HGM04593. The sequence goes on from JAFVSR010000091.1 coordinate 1,094, forward strand.
GTCAATTGTGGCATATGATGCTATAAACTTGAGCGACAGGGGGTGGCGGGTGGTAAAGTCGTACCTGTTGCTCAGCTGTATGTTGTTATACACCTTGCCGAACTGCGTATCGAGCATATACTCCTTGGACATTTTGTCGATGCTGCGGTAGTGCAAACCCATATATATCTGGTTGGCGGTTTTTGTGGACATACTACCGCCGAGTTTTACGTTGATTGCGGGGTTCAGTTCCACATCGAGCGCAAGGGTATAGGCGCTGTCCTTTTCGTTGTATATTGCGTGGGGCAGAATATTTGCTATGCTGTTACCGGAGAGCAGACGAAAATATGCCTTTTTGCAATCTTCGTAGCTGAATTCCTCGTTGCCTTGTTGGAACTCCTTTCGAATGGCTTGTGCCTGGTTCTCCGTTACGCCATTCACCACGATATTACTGAAGCGCATTTCCGGTTTCTTTGCATCGAATACCATACGCTTTTTTGCAATGTCGGCACGGCTTTGGCGCCTGTGCACACGCTTGCGTATGGAATCTATGAGGGCGAGTGTCTCTTCGTAGCCTGTTTGCACCACCTTGTCTATTTTGTGGAAATCGAGTAACTTCACATCTTTTATGTTCATATCAAGCAGAATACCCACCGAGTCGGGGATGCTATAGTCGCTCCTCTCCATCATAAGTGTTTTCACTTGCCCCATAAGGTCATATTCGCTGGGAACGGGTGCGTTGTCGCTCACCACGCTGCCAAATATGAAATCGGGTGCAAAGTCCTTTTGCATCACATCGCGCGGGAAATTATTGTATATGCCGCCATCGTAGAGCAGCACACTGTCTTTTTTTATAGGTTTGAACACGAATGGGAAACTCATTGAGGCGCGCACGGCATCACCCAAGTCGCCATCGGAAAACACCACCTGTTTTTTATTATATACATCCGATGCCACACAGCGGAACGGTACCATAAGGCTGTCGAAATTCTGCTTGGCTGCCGCTGTGGAGGTTGCATATATCTCCAAAAAGCCCATATTCATAGGTGCAGGGTTTATGAGCTGCATAGGCGGGCGCACAAGGCGTATCGAGTCTTTTATATCAATATGCAGGCTCACAAGCTCGGGAACCTCGGTGTTTCTTTTGAAATAGAACATATAGTTCTTGTCCATAGTGCCGGTGTACCAACGCTGGAAATCGTCGCTTGTTATAGCCGCCACCATTTCGTCGGGGGTATATCCCATTGCATACAATGCTCCCACAATGGCTCCCATAGATGTTCCGGTAACATAGTCTATAGGTATCTCGTTCTCCTCCAATGCCTTTATCACACCTATGTGGGCAAGGCCGCGGGCCCCGCCACCACTCATCACAAGCCCCACCTTCTGGGCGTGCAGCAAAAGGGGTAACATTATGAGCATTGCTATTGTGGCATATATCTTTTTCATTGGGAATGGTTTTTGCTTTAGCATTTATCCTACGGCTTAATGGGCTCTGTGCCATTTGCGAACTGCAAATATAATTTATTATAACGTTAAATAGTATCACTTTTCGCTGTTTTAATGTTCAAATACCGCTTTTTAATACTTTTTTTTGTTTTTTATAATCGTATGTATATATTTGAACATCGGTTTGGATATCGTGTAAAAATCATATTTAATAAACAACATAATTATGGATTACAATTCTCTATTTTGGTTTGTGCCGGCAGCATCGTTGCTGGCGCTGTTCTTTGCCCTCTATTTTTACAGGCAAATGAAACGTGAGAGTGAAGGAACAGAGCGTATGGCTCATATTGCAGCTGCCGTGCGCAAGGGTGCAATGGCCTATTTGAAACAGCAGTACAAGATTGTTACCATTGTGTTTGTGGTGCTTGCATCTGTTTTTGCCGTTATGGCCTATGTGCTTCACATTCAGAACGAGTGGGTGCCTTTTGCATTCCTCACCGGTGGTTTGTTCAGTGGTATATCTGGTTATTTCGGTATGAAAACTGCCACATATGCTTCGGCCCGCACAGCCAATGCGGCGCGCAACAGCCTGAACGAAGGCTTGCGTATGGCATTCCGCAGCGGTGCGGTTATGGGCCTTGTTGTGGTGGGCTTGGGCCTGCTCGATATTTCGGTGTGGTATATAATTCTTGATGCCGTAGTGCCTGCCGATGTAAATAATGCGGGTATGAAACTATGCTTCATCACCACTACTATGCTTACATTTGGTATGGGCGCATCCACACAGGCGCTTTTTGCACGTGTGGGCGGTGGTATATATACAAAGGCGGCCGACGTGGGTGCCGACCTCGTGGGAAAAACCGAGTACAATATTCCGGAGGATGACCCCCGCAACCCTGCAACCATTGCCGACAATGTGGGCGATAATGTGGGCGATGTTGCCGGTATGGGTGCCGACCTCTACGAGAGCTATTGCGGCTCCATCCTCTCTACCGCGGCCCTTGGTGCAGCTGCTTTTGCGGCAGAGGGTGGCGCAATGCAGACAAAAGCGGTGCTTGCCCCAATGCTCATTGCAGCTGTGGGCATTGTGCTCTCTATAATAGGTATATTTGCTGTGCGCACAAAGGAGAATGCCGACGTGAAGAGCCTTATAGGTGCTTTGTCGCGTGGTACGAACCTCTCTTCGCTGCTCATTGTGGCAGCCACATTCGGCATCCTCTATCTGCTTGGCGTTGAAAATTGGGTAGGTCTTTCGTTCTCGGTAGTGGTGGGTTTGATAGTGGGTATTGTCATAGGTCGCTCCACCGAGTACTACACATCGCAGTCCTATGCCCCCACCCGCAAGGTGTCCGAGGCCGGACTTACCGGCCCTGCTACGGTCATCATTTCAGGTATGGGATTGGGTATGCTGTCCACCGCAATACCTGTTCTTGCCGTTGTGGTTGGCATTATTCTATCTTACCTGTGTGCAACAGGCTTTGTGCTTGATGTCGAAATGGTGACTACCGGTCTTTATGGCATAGCCATAGCATCGGTGGGTATGTTGTCAACCCTTGGCATAACGCTTGCAACCGATGCATACGGCCCCATTGCCGACAACGCCGGCGGTAATGCCGAAATGAGCGGCCTGGAGCCCGAGGTGCGCCGCCGCACCGATGCTCTCGACTCGCTTGGAAATACCACCGCAGCCACGGGCAAGGGCTTTGCAATAGGTTCCGCTGCACTCACAGCGCTTGCTCTTCTTGCATCGTACATTGAGGAGATACGCATAGCGCTCGAACGCACATCGCCCGACATTATAATAAACGGTAAAGGGCTTATGGAGGCAAACATTGTGGATTTTATGTACTATTTCAATGTGACACTTATGAACCCCACCGTGCTGTGCGGCATATTCGTGGGTGCTATGATGGCATTCCTCTTTTGCGGCCTCACGATGAATGCCGTAGGTCGTGCTGCGCAGAAGATGGTTGCCGAGGTACGTCGTCAATTTACCCAAATTAAGGGTATTCTCACAGGCGAGGCCGAACCCGACTATTCGCGTTGCGTGGAGATTTCGACATTGGGTGCGCAGCAGGAGATGATATTGCCGTCGCTTCTTGCCATAGCAGCCCCCATCATCACGGGTGTTGTTCTTGGTGTAGCGGGTGTCATAGGTCTGCTCATCGGCTCTTTATCGGCCGGTTTCCTGCTTGCCATTTTCCTGGCCAATGCAGGTGGTGCCTGGGATAACGCAAAAAAATATGTGGAGGAGGGCAACTTTGGTGGAAAGGGTAGCGACACTCACAAAGCAACGGTTGTCGGCGACACTGTGGGCGATCCCTGCAAAGATACATCGGGCCCCAGCTTGAACATTCTTATCAAACTTATGAGTATGGTGGCCATTGTTATGAGCGGCCTCACTTTGGCGTTCAGCCTTATGTAATAAGAATGGAAATAGCACAAAAAAAGCGTGTTCCGCGGAACACGCTTTTTTTGTAAGAAGTTTTTTATTACTTCAAAGCGAAGATCTCCTCCTCACCTGCAATGCAAGAGAAGATTTTGTCCTCACGAAGCAACCAACCCAAACCAAGATACAACTCTTTGTCTTTGAGCTTAGTCTGCTTTTTAACCTCTTTCAAAGTCAAACCCTCTGTCTCGTTGAGGGCTGTCCAAATACGGCCTGCGAACTCGCCAGCCTGCTCTGTAATCATCATAATTTCAATATTTTAAGTTAACTTTTCTTCGCCTTTAGTGAATGGCTTTTCAAATCGGGTGCAAAAGTACAATAAAATTTTGATATACAAAACAAAATGCTGTGATATTCAACAAATTTAGTGAAAAATAGTGCAGTTTATTCGTTTTTTATACTTTTTTCACACAAATATTCGCTCCATATGCGGGCAGCTTCCTCCACCATTTTCACACAGGGGCGTTTCTTGTAGTACTCTGTGGTGCGCGCCTCGGGAGTGGTGGGCGTGGGAGCGCTTTTTTCCAATCCTAATAGTTCGGCACAGGTAATAGAACCATTGCGTTTCTTGAACTCCTCGGCAAGTGCCTGCACCACTTTGTAGTTGGCTTCTTTACCTTCGCGATCCTTGCCATCGGTGCAACCGGTTTCAAGGCCGGCAAGCATAAACAGTCCGCAGGCAGCACCGCAGGTTTTGCGCATACGCCCAATGCCACCACCAAACGAGGCGGCCATTTTAAGTGCCTGTTCGCGTGTGAAACCATACATATCGGCATAGGCGGCAACAACCGCCTGGCTGCAATTGTATCCCTCCTTAAAGAGCGATACGGCCAATTCTATTCTATCTTCCATAATTTATATATTTGTTGTTCTACCAATCATATAAGCCCACGGGTGCGCAATAGTGCAGCAGTGTCGGGCTCTGCACCACGGAAATGTCGGTATTCGCGCATCGGGTCCTTGCTGCCGCCCATTTCCAGCAGTCGTTTGAAAGCATCTGCTGTTTCGGTATCGAATATTCCGCGTTCGATAAAGAGCTCAAAGGCATCGCAGTCGAGCACTTCGGCCCACAAGTACGAGTAGTATCCCACGGCATATTCCCAACCGAAAATGTGTGCGAAATTGGTGGTGCGGTAGCGGTATTCTATCTCGGGGATGAAGCCAAGCTGCTCGCGTAATTCGTTTTCAAATGCGTTGCAGTCGAAGTTTGTGTAATCCTGCACAAGGTGTATCTTCATATCAAGGAGTGCGGCCGCTACAATTTCTACGGTTTCGAATCCCGAATTAAAGTGCGAGCAGCGCTGCATCTTCTCTATGAGGCTGTCGGGGATTACTTCACCCGTTATGTAGTGCTTTGCGTAGCTGCGCAGCACGGTTGGGTGAATGGCCCATTTTTCGTTTATCTGCGAAAAGAGCTCCACAAAATCGTGTTTCACATTCGTGCCGCTCACGCAAGGGTAGTGTGCCTGTGTGAGCAGGCCGTGCAGTGCGTGGCCGAACTCGTGGAACAACGTGCGCACCTCGTCGATGTTGAGGAGCGAAGGTGTGTCACCCTGCGGCGGGGTGAAATTGCACACATTTACAATGAAGGGGCGCTGATTTTGGCCGCAAATATTGTATTGATTCACAAAATTTGTCATCCAGGCGCCCTGTCGCTTGCTGTCGCGCGGGAAGAAATCGGCATAAAAGACGCCTAAGTGATTGCCATCGCTGTCAAGTACTTGGTATGCATCCACACCGGGGTAATAGACCGGTATGTCGGTGCGTTTGGTAAATGTGATGTGGTATAGCTTTTCGGCACAGAAGAATGCTCCTTTGAGTACATTCTCCAGTTGGAAATAGGGTTTTATCTCCTCGTCGTTAAGAGTATATTTTTCCTGACGCAGTTTTTCGGTATAATAGAACCAATCCCACCCTTTGATGTCGTGCCCTGCAATTCTGCATAGTTCGGCCTGTTCGGCTTCGGCCCGCTTCAATGCAGGTTCCCATATGCTCGTGAGCAGGTTCATAGCGGCTTCGGGTGTTTTTGCCATCTTCTCGTCGAGTATGAAGTGTGCGTAGCTCTCGAAACCTAACAGGCGTGCCTTTTCTTGGCGCAGTTTCAAAATCTTTGTGATTACAGCCTTGTTGTCGTTGGCATTGTTATTGTTGCCACGGCCATAGTATGCTTTATATACCTGTTTGCGTAGTTCGCGGTTGTCGGCATATTGCAAAAAGGGTATAAGGCTGGGTTTGTCGAGTGTTATCACCCACCCCTCAATGCCATCGGCTTTTGCAGCCTCGGCTGCAGCCGTTATGCTGCTTTGCGGCAGGCCGCTTAATTCTTTTTCGTCGGTGATTACGAGTTTGTACCCCTTATTGTCGTTCAACAGGTTTTTGTTGAACTCTATGCCGGCAAGCCCCAGCTCGGTATCTATTTGCACAAGACGTTTCTTCTCTTCGCTGCCAAGCAATGCACCTCCGCGCACAAATGCATTGTAATAGTTACATAGTACTATGCTCTGCTCCTCGTCGAGCACGAGGCTCTCCCGTGCATCGTATATGGCACGTATGCGGTTGAAGAGCTTTTCGTTCATATAAATATATGCATTGAGCTCGGTGAGCAGTGGCAGTGCATAGTTTTCAATCTCTGTCATCGCATCGCTGCCGTCGCTCTCGTTGAGGGTAGAGAATATGAGCGACACTTTCTCGAGAAGGCGGCCGCTTATCTCCAAAGCATCTATTGTGTTGGCAAATGTGGGAGGTTCGGTGTTATCTATTATTCTATCGATGTCGGCGCGCTTTTCGGCAATGCCTTTATCAAATGCCTCCTTGTATTGCTCAACCGAATATAAATGAAATTCGGGAGCGCCAAAAGGGGCTTGGCTTGGTCGCAACAGAGGGTTGATATCTTTTGCTCTATTTGTATTCATAAACGATGTCTTGCTTATTCTTATTGCAAAATTACGGAAAATAGTTATAACAACCGCCTGTTAATGATATTTTATTGCCACCGCTTTTTACTTATGATTTGCCTGCACCGATAAATTTTATTACTTTTGCGGCCGTAAAATAAAACAAATTCTTATGAACAAGGTATCGGAAAACCCTTTCAAAAACCGAACAGGCGGCGATATGCCGCTAATGGTCATTACAGCGCTATTCGTTACACTCTACTTGGTGTCGAATATAATGGCGGTTAAAATAATAGGATTCTTTGGCCTTTTTTATTTCGATGCGGGAACCATTACATTCCCTTTTGCATATATGTTGGGCGATGTCCTCACCGAAATCTGGGGCTACCGCACGGCACGCAAGGTTATATGGGCCACATTTGCGTGCAATGTAATTATGGTGGTGTGCACGCAGGTGGGGGTGTGGTTGCCTTCGCTCGATTATCTCGATGCCACAGCTGCATCGTATAATACAATCTTCACATATGTGCCGCGCATTGTAATAGGCTCGCTTGCAGGCTTCTTGCTTGGCGAGCTATCCAACGCCTGGTTTATGGAGCGCATAAAAAGGGTTACCCGCGGCCGTTATCTGTGGGTGCGCACGATAGGTTCGTCGGTCGTAGGCTATCTGCTTGACACCTTGCCGTTTGTACTCATTGCATTCTTGGGCATTCTGAGCACACGCGACTTGTTGCTGATGATAGCATTCCAGTACTGTATGAAACTTGGCATTGAGGTGCTGTTTGGCACACCAATGGCATACGCTGCCATTGTAATGCTCAAACGCAGTATCTTAAGAACACGCCGAAATGGATAGATATTCTGTGATACACACAAAAATGCCCCGCGAGTTTGTGTTGTTGCAAGGCAGGGGGTGCAGCTGGGGCAAGTGCGCCTTTTGCGATTATCACAGCGACACAAGCGACACCCCTTTTGAAACGAACCGCGCCGTGCTGCAACAGGTAACAGGCGTTTATGGCGTGCTCGATGTAATAAATTCGGGCTCGGCACCAGAACTTGATGCAGCAACCATTGAACTTATTAAACAGGTGGTGCGTGAAAAGAATATCCACACTCTTTGGTTCGAAGCGCACTATATGTACCGCCATCGTCTGGCCCGTTTTGCAGCGCAGTTTGCCCCCGCAACGGTTAAGTTCCGTTGCGGCATAGAGAGCTTCTCTCCCGCACAGCGCACGCTGTGGAACAAGGGCGTGCCTGCTGCGGCGACCGCTGCCGATGTTGCAAAATATTTCAAAGGCGTGTGTCTGCTCTGCTGCACGGCCGATGACAGCCGCGAGCGCATCTTGGCCGATATTGAAACGGCAAAGCAGTATTTCGAATACTTCAGCGTAAATCTTTTTTGCAACAACAGCACTGTCGTAAAACGCAACGATGCTCTTGCCACCTGGTTTATGAGCGAGGTATATCCGCAGATAAAAGATGATACCCGCATTGAGGTGCTTGCCGAAAACACCGACTTGGGCGTGGGGTAGTGCATCCTCTTTCCTTGAAATTTTTTGTTAACGGTTTCTTAACAATGGGCAGAATATACTTGCTATGGAACCGATTGAGGTGCGACGCAAGGTGGGTATGGTGTTTCAACGCCCCACGCCCTTCCCCACAATGAGTATATACGAAAACGTGCTTGCAGGCTTTTCGCTCAACGGCATTGGGCTGCCACGAAGCGAAAAAGAGGAGATAGTGGAACGCTTGTTGCGCAGTGTGGCGCTGTGGGATGAGGTGAAGGATGTGCTTAACAAAAAGGGTACCTTCCTGTCTGGCGGGCAACAGCAGCGCCTGTGTATTGCCCGCGCATTGGCGCTGAAACCCGATGTGTTGCTGCTCGACGAGCCCACATCGGCTCTCGACCCCATAGCCACCAAGCACATAGAGGAGTTGCTGCTGCAACTGAAAAACGATGTCACAATGCTCATCGTTACGCATAATATGGGACAGGCTATGCGCATATCGCAGCGGTCGATGTTTATGTACCTTGGCGAACTTGTGGAGTACGGCAATACCGCACATATGTTTGCCGCTGCAACGGATGAACGTACAAAGGCTTATCTCACCGGCAAGATGGGATAGTAATAATGTTTTATTTTTTCATTTGGTGTTAATGGCATCGCAAGGGGTTGAATTCTTCTTGCGATGTTTTTTATTGTGCCACATTGGCTATATATTGAAACAAAATGCTATCTTTGTGAAATATTCCTTAATATGGAGTATTATGTAGTTTTTTGAATTAAAATAATAATAAATTTAATATAGCTTATGGCAACAGTTGACGACAAAAAAATCATTTTCTCGATGGTGGGCTTGAACAAGACCATTCGTCAGAACAACAAACAGGTACTCAAAAACATCTATCTTTCGTTCTTCTATGGTGCAAAAATCGGTATCATAGGTATGAACGGTTCGGGTAAATCTACCCTTATGAAAATTATCGCAGGCCTCGACAACGACTATCAGGGCGAGGTTGTGTGGTCGCCAGGCTACACCGTGGGCTACTTGCCCCAGGAGCCTCACTTGCAAGACGGAAAAACAGTGAAGGAGGTTGTTATGGAGGGTGTGCAATCGACGGTGGATGCCCTTAACGAATATGAGGAGATAAACAACAAGTTCGGCCTTCCCGAATATTACGAGGACGAGGAGAAGATGAACATTCTTTTTGCCCGCCAGGCCGAGTTGCAGGATATAATAGATGCCACCGATGCGTGGAACCTCGACAGCAAACTCGAGCGTGCAATGGCTGCATTGCGTTGCCCGGCAGGCGATGAACTTGTAGACCACTTGTCGGGTGGTGAGCGCCGCCGTGTTGCTCTGTGCCGCCTGCTTTTGCAAAAGCCCGATGTGCTGTTGCTCGACGAGCCCACCAACCACCTTGATGCCGAGAGCATCGACTGGTTGGAGCAGCATCTGAACCAGTACGAGGGTACCGTAATTGCCGTTACCCACGACCGTTATTTCCTCGACGATGTTGCAGGTTGGATTCTTGAACTCGACCGTGGCGAGGGAATTCCCTGGCAGGGTAACTACTCTTCTTGGCTCGACCAAAAGACAAAGCGTATGGAGCAGGAGGAGAAGAGTGCAAGCAAACGCCGCAAGACACTGGAACGCGAGCTCGAGTGGGTGCGTATGGCGCCTAAGGCCCGCCAAGCAAAGGGTAAGGCTCGTTTGAACTCATATGAGCGTATGCTCAACGAGGACCAGAAGGAGCGCGAGGAGAAGCTGGAGATATTCATCCCCAACGGCCCCCGTTTGGGTAACAAGGTTATTGTGGCCGACAAGGTGTCTAAATCATTCGGTTCAAAAACACTCTTTACCGACCTTGAATTTATGCTCCCGCCCAACGGCATTGTGGGTGTTATAGGCCCTACTGGCGCAGGTAAAACAACACTCTTCCGTATGATTATGGGCTTAGAGAGTGTGGACAGCGGCACCTTTGAGGTGGGCGAAACCGTGAAGATTGCCTATGTGGACCAGACACACAAGGATATTGTAGCCGACAAATCGGTTTATGAGGTATTGAGCCAGGGCAACGAACTTATGCGCTTGGGTAACAAGGAGGTGAATGTGCGAGCTTATCTGTCGCGCTTCAACTTCACCGGTGCCGACCAGGAGAAGAAATGTGGCGTACTGTCGGGTGGTGAGCGTAACCGCCTGCACCTTGCAATGGCATTGAAGGAGTGCGGCAACGTGCTGCTGCTCGACGAGCCCACCAACGACATCGACGTGAACACACTGCGCGCGTTGGAGGAGGGCTTGGAGAACTTTGCCGGCTGTGCGGTGGTTATCAGTCACGACCGCTGGTTCCTCGACCGTATATGTACACACATCATCGCATTCGAGGGCGATGGCAATGTATTCTGTTTCGAGGGCTCATACTCCGATTATGAAGAGAACAAAATGCGTCGTTTGGGCATAGAAGAACCTAAAAAGACACGTTACCGCAAATTGATGGAGGATTGATTATATTTGGTTGTACTGCTACTGCAGCGGTACAACCTTTCTGCTTTTTTTGTAAAAAACCATTCATACGAAACTTATTACAAGAATCTGTCATTCCGAACCTTCTGTGAGGAATCTCAAAATAAAATAGAATATTACAATGAAAACCGTAATAGAGCCATCGATAATAGATGGCATAATGAAAGAACTTGAAATTACCGATGTAAAGAGGGCATCGATACGCCAGGTGGGTGCGGTGGTGCGTGCCGCCGAGGCTGCCACAGGCACCGAATATATTCACTTTGAAATGGGTGTGCCGGGTTTGCCTCCTTCGGCCATTGGAGTGCAGGCCGAGTGCGAGGCGCTGCAGCGCGGTGTGGCATCGGTCTATCCCATAATAGATGGTATCCCCGAGGTTAAGGAGCAGGCTTCGCGCTTTGTAAAGGCATTTATCGATACCGACATAAACCCGCAAGGCTGCATCCCCACTGTGGGCTCAATGCAGGCATCGTTCGCAGCGCTTATGCTGGCATCGCAACTGTCGCCGCAAAAGGACACCGTGCTGTACATAGACCCGGGCTTTCCCGTGCAAAAGATGCAGGCCAACGTAATTGGTGTGAAGATAGCATCGTTCGACATAGCCGACTACCGCGGTAAAAAGCTCGAGGAGAAACTGGAGAGCTATTTCGCACAGGGCAACATTTGTGCCGTGCTCTATTCAAGCCCCAATAACCCCACTTGGATGTGCCTTAACGACGAGGAACTGGAGATAATAGGGCGCCTTGCCACCAAGCACGACGTGGTGGTTATAGAGGACCTTGCTTATATGACAATGGACTTCCGCAAGGATATGAGCCGCCCGTTTGAGGCTCCTTTCCAGCCCAGTGTGTCGAAATATACCGACAATTATGTTATGCTTATGAGCGCCTCAAAGATTTTCAGTTATGCGGGGCAGCGTATTGCTATGGCCTGCATATCGGACAAGCTCTTTGAAAGACACTACGACAGCCTGCAGCAGCGCTACGGCATTGCTCGCTTTGGTGCGGCATATGCCTATGTATTTCTTTATACCTTCTCGTCGGGCGTGTCGCATTCGGCACAATATGCTATGGCGGCTATGCTCAAGGCGGCTTGCGACGGCGATTACAATTTTGTGGGCGACATTAAGGAGTATGCCACACGCACCGCACGCCTCAAGGAGATTTTAGAGCGTAACGGCTTTAATGTGGTTTATGACAAAGACGATGACAAGCCTGTGAGCGATGGTTTCTTCTTTACAATGGGCTACAAGGATATGGATGGGGCCGAGTTGCTGAAGGAGCTCCTTTACTATGGCGTGAGCGGCATAGACCTATCCACCACCGGTGGCACACGCAAGGGAATACGCGCCTGCTCATCGAACATAAAGCCGCACCATTATGCGATGCTCGATGAGCGTTTGGCTTTGTTTAACAAAAATCACAGCTAAACATACTATGAAGAAGTCCGATATCGTTTTTATGGCCTGCGTTGCAGCGTTGCTTGTTCCCTTTTTTGTGAGCGACACTCTTTTTAATTGCTACAAGGAGTGCAATGCTGCGCACCCATACATTATGGCCTTTATAAAGTTTATGATTCTATCGTCGATAGGTGAGATGCTGGGCCTTAGAATAAAACAAGGTGTATATACATACAAGGGCTTTGGCATTATGTCACGCGCCATTGTGTGGGGAGTTCTTGGAGTGATGATTGCCGTTGCTATGAAGATATTTTCCGCCGGAGTGCCCGTAATGCTCGAGAGTATGGGCCTTGCCGGTATGGTAGATGCTATGCGCGAACCTTTGAGCTTTGCAAAGTTCGTAGATGCTTTGTGTATATCTACTGCTATGAACTGTTTCTTTGCACCTATGTTTATGACTTTGCACAAGATTACCGATACCCACATACTTAACTGCGGCGGTAAACTTACATCGCTTGTTACCCCAATAAAATTCGGTGACATAATTTCATCACTCAATTGGAAGGTGCAGTGGAATTTTGTGTTCAAGCGTACAATTCCTCTCTTTTGGATTCCCGCACACACCATAACGTTTATGTTGCCGGCAGCCTATCAGGTGCTTTTTGCCGCCTCGCTTAGCATTGTGTTGGGCCTGCTCTTGTCCATAGCAGCTGTAATGTCAAATAATAAACTATAAATAATTATAAGTATGAAAAAAATTCTATTATCGCTTTTATGCGTTGTTGCCACAACGTTGTTTGCCGGCAATATTTCAATTATTCCTCAACCCGCACAGATGACAGTGGGCGAGGGTAGTTTCATATTTCCCAAAAAGGTGAAGGCTGTAGTTCCTGCCTACGAGGGTGACAGCCTTGTTGCTGTGTTCAAGAACTTTGCTCGCGATTTCAAAAAAGCGACAAACGTTGCTGTGAAAACCACCAAGAAGAGTGCCGCTGCACAGATTGTCGTATCGTTGGATTCTTCGCTTGCACCCGAGGGCTACACCCTGCAGGTGAAAAATGATGGAATAGCCATATCGGTGTCGAAGCCCGCAGGCCTCTTTTATGCATTGCAGACACTGAAACAGCTGATGCCACGCAATGTGATGGCCGTTGTTCCCGACGAGGGTATAACCGAGTGGTCTGTTCCTTGTGTGGATATTAAAGACGAGCCCCGCTTTGGCTGGCGCGGCTTTATGCTCGACGAGGGCCGCCATTTCTATGGCAAAGAGGAGATAAAGAAGATTATCGACTTGATGGCCGCTTATAAGATGAACCGCTTCCATTGGCACCTTACCGAGGACCAGGGCTGGCGCATTGAGATAAAGAAATATCCCAAACTCACCGAGGTGGGTGCTTGGCGTAACAGCAAGGTGCTTGGTTGGGGTGATGTGAAGCCCGATGGTGTTCTGTATGGCGGTTACTATACAAAGAAAGATGCCAAAGAGGTTGTGGAGTATGCCCGCGAGCGTTTTATAGAGATTGTGCCCGAGGTTGATATTCCCGGTCACTCACAGGCTGCTGTGGCTTCGTATCCCGAGTTCCTTGCCTGCGATCCCGAAAACGAACACGAGGTGTGGTTGTGGCAAGGTGTTTCAAACGACGTGATAAACGTGGCCAACCCCAAGGCCGTGCAGTTTGCCAAGGATGTTATCGACGAGCTTACCGAGATATTCCCATTCGGATATATCCACCTGGGCGGTGACGAGTGCCCCACAACAAAATGGGAGCGCAACAGCGAGTGTCAAGCCTTGCTCAAGGAGATTGGCAGCGAGAAGTACCGCGACTTGCAGATACATTTCTACAAACAACTAAAGGACTATGTAGCCACAAAACCCGCCTGCAAGCAGCGCAAACTGATATTCTGGAACGAGGTGCTTCACGGAAACACTGCGCCCCTCGGCGACGACATCACCATTATGGCGTGGATTGGTGCCGACGGAGCTGCAAAGGATGCTGCCACACGTGGTATGAACACCATCCTGTCGCCCCAGATTCCCTACTACATCAACCGCCGCCAATCGAAGTTGGAGAGTGAGCCTCGTTCACAAGGCCACGGTGACGAAACCGTGGAGCGTGTATATAACTACAAGCCTATGAACAATATCCCCACAGAGTTGCAGTCGCGCTATCTTGGTGTGCAGGCCAATTTCTGGACCGAGTGGGTTGAGGAGCCCTCGGTGGTGCAGTATCTTACATTCCCTCGCCTGGCTGCTGTGGCCGAGGCCGGTTGGACACCGCAGGAACAGCGTAACTATGATTCATTTGTTGAGCGTATGCAGGGCGAGGCTGTTTACTACAACCTTAAAGGTGTAGATTACGGCAAACATATTTTTAAGTAAAGAGTTTAATAACTCTATACTTTTGTGCCCGGCACGGCATGCATTTCAACCATGCTACGTGCGACCTTACGCAAATGAACTCGCCGATAACAAAATAAAGTCATTGGCTCGTTCATAAATGAACTCGCCGATAACAAAATAAAGCATTGGCTCGTTCATAAATGAACTCGCCGATAACAAAATAAAGTCATTGGCTCGTTCATAAATGAACTCGCCGATAACAAAATAAAATCATTGGCTCGTTCATAAATGAACTCGCCGATAACAAAACTTGTTTTGTCATTCTGACGACTGCAAGGAGGAAGAATCTCAAACAAGTAGTATTAGATGTCTCCACTTTGTGTTCGACATGACAAAAGTGATGATAAAGACCAACAATTTTATTAAAACGTAACAATGAAGAAATTTTTGAAAATTACAGCCGCTGTAATAGCTGTTATTGTGTTGTTACTTGTTTCTCTGCCTCTTTTGTTTACAGACAAAATAGAGGCACTTATAAAAGAAGAGGGCAACAAGATGCTTAATGCCGAGTTCGATTTCGAGAGCCTCGACATAAGCCTCATACGCAATTTCCCGCTTGCCTCTGTTACACTTGAAGATTTTTACCTTAAGGGCGCGGGGGTGTTCGAAAACGACACGCTTGTGGCTGCGGGTGAGCTCACGGCATCGGTAAACCTTATGTCGCTATTTGGCGACGAGGGCTACGATATACGCGAGATTCTCATTGACGATGCCTCGGTAAAAGCTATAGTGCTGGCCGACGGCACAGTGAACTGGGATATTATGAAGGCAACCGAGGAAGCCGAGGAGGTTGCAGCCGAGGAGACCACGGCGGCCACTCCCTTTCGCATAAAACTACAGGAGCTTGCCATAAGGGATTTCGACCTCATTTACGACGACAAGCAGGGTAATATGTATGCCTGTGTAGAAGGCTTGGATGCCACCTGCTCGGGTGATTTCGGCAGCAGCCGCACAATACTGTCACTCGATGCCGAAACCGATGGCGTTACATTTGCAATGGATGGTGTTCCATTCTTGAGCAAGGCTGTGATTGCTGCCGATATGAAGATTGATGCCGACCTTGAAAACAACAAATTCACTCTTAACGAAAACACCTTCCGATTGAATGCCATTGAGGCTGCGATAGACGGCTGGGTGGCTATGACCGACGAGGGTATGGATATGGATTTGAAACTGAACAGCAACAGGATTGGTTTCAAGGAGGTTTTGTCGCTCATACCCGCAATATATTCAAAAGATTTCGAAGGACTGAAAACCGATGGAAACGCCACACTCACAGCGTGGGCCAAAGGCAGCCTGCAGGGCGACAGCATAGTACCCGCATTCGACCTTGCATTCAACGTGGAGAACGCAATGTTCCAATATCCATCACTTCCCGCAGGCGTGAACAATATAAACATTGCCGCGCAGGTGAACAACCCCGGTGGCTCGCCCGACAATACGGTAATAAAGATAAACCCCTTTAACTTTGTGATGGCAGGCAACCCATTTGGCATTACAGCCACTATGCAGACTCCTATGAGCGACCTCGCCTTCAATGCGGCCGCAAAGGGAAAACTCGATTTGGGCAAGGTGAAGGATATATACCCGTTGGAGGATATGCAGCTGAACGGCGTGGTGGATGCCGACATTGCGGTGAAAGGCCGTATGTCGTACATAGAGAAGGAGCAGTATGAAAAGATAGAGGCCGCGGGTAATGTGCGCTTGAATGATATGGTTCTCGCAATGGAGGATATGCCCAACGTGGATATAAAGAAGTCGTTGCTCACCTTCACTCCGCGCTATTTGCAGTTGAGCGAAACAACCGTGAATATTGGCGACAACGACGTTACCGTGGATAGCCGCTTTGAGAATTATATGGCATATGCCCTGAAGGATGGCACGCTCAAAGGCACACTAAACGTAAAGAGCAACCATTTTAACCTTAACGACTTTATGACGCCTGCCGACACCACAGCAGCCGTTGCACCCACCGAGGATGCTGCCGCAGCCGACACCGTGGCTACAGGCGTTATCAAAGTGCCCGACAACATCGATTTCCGTATGCAGGCAGCCTTCAAGGAGGTTCTCTTCGACAATATGAAGCTGAAGAACATAAACGGCCTTCTTGTGGTTAAAAACAGCAAGGTGGATATGCAGAACCTGTCACTCAATACAATGGGTGGCGATGTGGTTGTCAATGGTTACTATTACACACCCGCCGATGCACAGCCGCAGTTCAACGGCGGCTTCAAACTGAGCAACATAGGCTTTGCGCAGGCATACGAGGAGCTGAACGTGGTGCGCAACCTTGCACCCATCTTCAGCGGGCTCACAGGCGATTTCTCGGGTAATGTAAACATAAATGCCGAGCTCGACGATACAATGAGCCCCGTGCTCTCCACACTCACAGGTAGCGGTGCCTTATCTACAAAGGATTTGAGCCTAAACAACGTGGGAGTGATACAAACAGTGGCCGACATTGTGCAGAAACCATCTTTGAAGGATACAAGGGTAAAGGATATAAACATAGAATTTACCATAAAGGATGGCCGCGTGAACACCAAACCCTTTGACATAAAGATGGGCGACTACAAGATGAACCTGTCGGGCAGCACAGGCCTGGACCAGACCATCGACTACAAGGGCGAGATAACCATCCCCACATCGGTGGGCAAGTTGTCGAAATTGGGTACTGTGGATATGAACATCAAGGGTACATTCACATCGCCCAAGGTGAGCATAGATATGGCCTCGCTTGCCAAGAAGGCAGCAGCCGGTGCAGCCGAGCAGGCATTGAACAAACTTTTTGGCGGCAGTTCAAAAGAGGAGGCAACAGAGGAGGGTAGTGACTCCACTGCAACTGCCAAACCCACCACCAAGGAGGAGATAACGAACAAACTGATAAACGGAGCGTTGGATTTGTTCAAGAAGAAATAAGAAAGGGCAAGACTAAAAATAATTTGGGCAACACTTCTAAAATGTGTTGCCCAAATTATTTTATACCTTATTTAGTTGTGCTTTATATTTATCGTTGAAAACAAATAGCATAAACGCGTAAAATTAACGCAAATTATTTTGGTAGGTCAAAATTTCTTTTTACCTTTGCGTAAAATTAACGCACAGATGAAAACTCTAAACAAAAATATAGTGATTATGGGAGGGAGTTTTAACCCTCCTACATTAGCACATTACATGTTGATGAAACATGCCATCAATGCTATAAATGCAGAGTATGGTTACTTCGTCCCTGTGAGTGATGCTTATCTAAGACGAAAAATGCGGCACACGCATCCCCCCGTTGTATTATCTCCTGAACTACGTATTAAAATGTTGCAGGCAATGTGCTCTGGAGATAATAAGATGAAAGTGTGTGATAAGGAAATTGGAACAATAGAAGCCAGAACCTTGCCTACTTTAAAATCATTTAAGGAGGAGTTCCCTGAATATGAGTTATACTTTGTAATGGGGGATGACAAGTTGGAACTTTTGTCTCATCTTACTGAAAAAGGATCGTTTTTTGAGACCTCTAATGTTATTTTATATTCAAGAAATTTAGAAGGAATAGAAGAGATTCTCAAGGGTCACAGAGTATTGTCCGAACACATCAGGAACATTGTTGTATTACCACAACCCGAAGGTATAGCAGGAATAAGCTCTTCGCTTATCAGAGAACGGATGCTTTTGGGAGAGTCATGCGAAGAATTACTTGTACCAAGTGTTTGGGAAATCTTTAAAGAACTTCACCCTGATGACTTCGCGGACGTGATAAGTTTATTTAAGGGAGAGTATGATTTTTTGAATAATCGATATGGGTGTTCTTTTGTGTGGCAAGGTATAAGATACAATAACGTGGAGTCTGCATTTCAGGCATCTAAATGTGGTGATGAAGATGCAAGAAAAGTCGTAAGCAGATTGTCGGCAGATAAAGCGGCGGTTAGAGGTAGCAGTATTATTCCCTATTGTGGATGGGAAGAAAAGAAGTTGGAAATAATGACATCTATTCTTGAAGAAAAGTTCGGCCAAAATCCCACATTGATGAAAAGGCTGCTTGATACAGGAAACCGTGTGTTAATTAATGGGAACAATAAACATGAAACTTATTGGGGCGTTGACCTATATAGTTGGAGAGGAGAAAATCATTTGGGTAAAATATTAATGACAATAAGAGATAAGGAGAAGTAATATGAGATACAATGTTGAAAAAATAAAGGAAATCGTTCGCAAGAATCCTACAACTGAGATTATATATTTTTGGGGACATACACCTAATCACAAGAAAATTACGAAATCATGCTTTAGTCAGTGGTATGACGTATATTTTGTGGTGGATGGACTTTCATACCATACTACAGAACAATACATGATGGCAAGCAAAGCACGATTGTTTGGCGACGAGGAGACTCTCAAAGAAATAATGGGTGCAGAATCACCCCGCGAGTACAAGAAACTTGGCCGAAAGGTAAAGGGATTCGATGCAATCATATGGAACGAGAAGCGACTCGACATTGTAGTAGAAGGCAATAAAGCCAAATTCAGCCAGAACCCTGCATTGAAGGAGTTCTTGCTTGCTACCGGTGATGCAATCCTGGCAGAAGCAAGCCCCTATGACAAAATTTGGGGAATAGGAATGGATGAAAAAACCGCCGCAGCCGGACGTGTAGAGGATTGGAGGGGAGAGAACCTGCTTGGCTGTGCATTGATGGAGGTACGTGATTGGATTAAAAATAATGATTTATAACTATGGAAGAGAACAAAGAAATGTATTCATACAGATACCCGCGCCCGGCTGTAACAGCCGATTGTGTTATATTCGGTTTTGATGGGGTGGACATTAAGGTGCTGCTCATTCAACGTGGTATAGAGCCATTCAAGGGCAAATGGGCTCTCCCCGGCGGCTTTATGAATATGAATGAAACTGTCGAGGAGTGTGCAAAAAGGGAGTTGAAGGAGGAAACCGGGTTGACGAATGCTTCGGTTGAGCAGTTTCATTCCTTCTCCGATGTAAACAGAGACCCGCGCGAGAGGGTGGTTACAGTTGCCCACTATGCGCTCGTGAGGTTGGCAGATGTGAAGGGTGGCGATGATGCAGCCTCGGCTCGTTGGTTCTCTATGAACGAGATACCGAGCCTTGCATTTGACCACGACCGCATACTGCGAATGGCTGTAAACCGCCTTAAAGAGCGCATCTGCTTTGAGCCTATAGGTTTTGAATTGTTGCCCCAGGTGTTCACGATGACCGAATTGCAGAACCTGTACGAGGCTATTTTAGAGGTAAAATTCGACCGCCGCAATTTCTATAATAAGATGTTGAAACTGGGCATACTCACCGAAGCGGAACCGCGCCCTGCAAACGCATCGCGCCGCACACCGAGCAAGTACCGATTCAATGCTGAAAAATATACGGAACTGAAACAGAAAGGATTCAGATTGGAATTTTAAGATTAGTGGAATTTATTAACTGTTCTAAAAATATATCAAATCTGAATAAAGTGCAACAGGCAAAGTTATAATTGATAGATTAGGAGATTTTCGAAACTCTATATTAGAAAAAAGGCAAACAATTGAATGACTTAAATATGTTAGTTGTACACCCTGCAGATATAACAACAACCGTTCTCTCCCATTTGTATGAGGGATGTGGAGCGGTTGTTGTTGACCAACATCACAGTAAACGCGAAATAGAACACTTGCTGCACCATTGCCCGCAACGTGAGCGTATAATGCTTCTGGGGCACGGTTCTGCCAACGGACTCTATTCCCGCACCGATGACACTGTGCCGGAATTCGACCGCATTATAATAGGCCACTCACACGCCTATCATTTGCGCCGCCACGGCAGCAATCTCATTGGCATATGGTGCCACGCCGACAAATTCGCCCGCAGCGAAGGGCTGCACGGCCTCTTCTCGGGAATGATTATATCGGATAAAACAGAGGCGGAAGAGTATGGAATCATCACCCTGCAACATCTCATAGATGAAGCGAACGAGGTGATGTTTGCCAGACTCAGGATGTTACTGGATGAGAAAACACCGCTTAATGAAATACCGGAACGAATGAAAGCCTTGAACGACAAACCTTCTTGGCTGACCAACTTCAATTACGAGAGTTTTTACTATTTGTAGGGAACAACACTCTCGCTGTGGGAATATGCCATTCCAAGGTCGCACATTGCCTCGGCATTTATTTTAAGTTCTTCGATATTCATAATGTTATTTTTATTCGTTTGGCAAATTAAACTCAATATAACTGTTGTCCTGTACAAGAATGCGCATCTCGGGCAGCACAGGCCTGGACCAGACCATCGACTACAAGGGCGAGATAACCATCCCCACATCGGTGGGCAAGCTATCGAAGTTAGGCACAGTGGATATGAACATCAAGGGCACATTTACATCGCCCAAGGTGAGCATAGATATGGCCTCGCTTGCCAAGAAGGCAGCAGCCGGCGCAGCCGAGCAGGCATTGAACAAACTTTTTGGCGGCAGTTCAAAAGAGGAGGCAACAGAGGAGGGTAGTGACTCCACTGCAACTGCCAAACCCACCACCAAGGAGGAGATAACGAACAAACTGATAAACGGAGCGCTTGATTTGTTCAAGAAAAAATAAGAAGCGTTCGATACTAAACGAAATGTAGATAAAGAATGCAATCCCCGTTAGAATATACTCTAGCGGGGATTGCTCGTTCAGAAATAGGGCTTTTGAGTCACCCTTATAATATTATTGTTTACTAAACCTTTTAGATGTCAATTTCGTATAGTACTATTCGTCTTCCTCCAGCCCTTGCATAATTTCCTCTGTTGTAAACACTCTTCTACTAGGCATAGGTTTTTCATTAGTATTGCTTCTAAAATGTTGTTCGATAAATTTAGAATTACTATCTGTATTGGAGAACGCTGTTTTATGAATATTGATCCTTGATTTCTGTTTTTCTTTTGGCCATATTATTTTATTTGATTGTAATGACTCGCAATTTGCAAAAGCTTCTGCGCAAATGTATTCTAATTCTTCATTTATGCGTACTTTCTTTAGCGAAGGATTACCTTTGAATGCCCCTGCTGCAACGCCGCGTGTTCCCTCTTTGATTTTTATACTTTTTACACTTTTGTTAGGATGTATGCCTATAAGCCAATTATTTAAATACAATAGATCATCTTCTGTTGATCTAAATTCCCAAGCAGTTCCCGAAAACGCATTATAACCTATATAAGAAATATTATCTCCAATTGTAATCTCTTGTAAAGAGCAGCAATTTGCAAATGCTTCATCGCCTATACTTATGACGCTGTTAGGAATGGTGATGCTTGTGAGGCCTTCGCACCTGATAAAAGCGTTTTTACCTATGCTTATAACACAATTTCCTATAGTGAGCGTTTCTAGTGTATATTTGTTGTAGAATGGAGAATAGCCATAATAATCGTAACCTGTTTCTACTGTCGCATACGACAAATTGCGACCTAAATAGAGTGTCTCTAACGGACAATCGTAAAATAAGCCTCCATATGTACGCCCGCTTTCAACGAAATCAGCATAATCAGCATAATTAGCCCCTAATGACAATGGACTATTTCCATCTTCAATGCAAAGCTCCTTTAATGAGGTGCAACCTCTGAAAGCCTCATTGCCAATGCGAGTAACGCTTTGGGGTATTGTAACACTTTTTAAGTTCTTACAATCTTTAAAAGCTTTTTCCTTTATGATATAATGTTCGCCCTTATAATCAGCAGGAAGGGTAATTTTATCTTCACAGCCAATATATCCAACCAAGGTATTTATACCATCAATTTTTCCAAGTACAAAATAATTCTCAATCGTTCCACCCGGTGCTACAAAACAATGATTACTGTAATCGGGGGTGTACCTTGCTGAAGATAAATTACAAAAGATATGAAGGCTTCTGCAACGATCAAACGCATGATCTCCTATTGATGTGACGCTGTTGGGGATAATTATGCTTGTCAGAGAGTCGCAATCGCAGAACGCATAATCTCCTATTGTTATTACACCTTCGGGGATAGTGACATTTTTGAGATTTCTGCAATCAGAGAACGCAAATCTTTCTATCGTTGTTACGCTTTTGGGTATTGTAACGCTGGTGAGATCGGTGCAGCCGTAGAACGCATAAGCAGGTATCGTTGTTACACTTTCGGGGATAGTAACACTTTTGATGTTGCGGCAATTATAGAACAGCGAGTCTGCAATAGCCAATGTACCTTCTTGGATGGTAATGGATTGATTTTTAAGCATATTGTCTTTATATGCATAAAGTAATTTACCTGCATATATTAATCCATCGGGATGATTGTCATACCATGCCGTACCGGAAAATGCGTTTTTCGCTACTACAAATGTGACGTTATCCGGAAATGTTACACTTGTAATACCGATGCAATCTTTAAACGCATTGTCGTCAATACTTACGACGCTGTCAGGTATAGTAATACTAACAAGCTTTGTACAATCATGAAAAGCGTTTTCGCCTATCGTTTTTATACTATTGGGCATAGTTAAATTTTCTAAAGATATACAATTACCAAAAGCGTTTGTACCAATACTGTTTATTCCATTAGGAAGGGTAACGTTACGTAGGTTTGTACAATCTGCAAAAACAAAATCTCCAATATAATTAACGCCATCTGGTATATGTATGGTATCTAGTCCTACGCAATTTCTGAATGCCCCATTACTTATTTTAGTTACATTTTCATGTATTTGTATAGATTTTATACTATTACACCCATCAAAGACAAATGCATTTATCACTGTTATATCATTTGGAATTGTTACATCTGTTACTAATTTGCCATTTAAATATAATGCAGCACCGTAACTTAATGGATTTGTTCTTGTTTTCAACAGGAAACCGTAAAAGTCTGCATATTCTTCTTCAAAAGTTATATTAAGCCAACTATGAAGGCTATTTATATATACTGCACTAATATTTGTGCAATCCCAAAAAGCTCCTCTCCCTATATGTGTTACACTTTTAGGTATTGATATACTTGTGAGGTTGCTACATTCCGATAATGCATATTCTCCAATTCTTGTTACGCCGTCTGGAATTGTGATTTTTGCAAGGATTTCGCACCCTTTAAATGCGTAATCACCAATATCAGTAACGCTATTAGGAATAGTCACTTTAGTAAGAGCTTTACACGAAGAAAAAGCGTGATCGCCAATTTTTGTTACTTTGTAACTATCCCCCTTAAATGTTACATAAGTTGGTATTGATACATTTCCTTTATATCGATCTCCGAACTCCATTGTATTCATATTACTATAATCAATAATTTCGATAGTAATAGGAGACACGACCTCTACTGTGTTGTGCGATGTTATTTTATAACATATCCCACCTACAGAAAAATCATAAGCTTTGGTTATTGTAGCCGATAATAAAAATAGCGCTACTAAAAATGTTTTTAATAAATTTGTTTTCATATCTACACCAATTTATATTAATCCTTTATTTCTATACTCCTCATGTAGTTTTTTTGTTAGAAATGCAACATCGCAGAAATGTTTGTTAACCTTAAACATATCGCCATTATTTTCATTAAAGTTGCGCTCTAAACACATTGAACAATATTTCCTAGCTTCACAATTAAGGCATTCGGGAAAATCACGTCTAGAAATATTCCTTAATCTCTTCAAATCATCGGATTCTTCCCAAATTTCTTTTAGGGTTTGATAGTTTACATTCCCAACTACTAATGATTGCCATCCGGGGCATGGATAAACATCTCCATTTTCTGCAATACAAAAATTATTCAACCCAACCCCACACAGTGGTTGCATTGCATATTCCATCGGAGTTACATTTTCCAATTTGGGGCGTTTCTTTTCAATCCATTTTGAATAATCGGGATCAAAATCCATTATGTCCCTTATGACTTTTTCGGTTTCCTCAACAGACAACCTGTGAACTAAATTGTCAGTTGAAAAGTCTGCTTCTGCCATCATGATGTAGTCTGAAAAAGCTTTAATCTGTAAAGATTGGGCATATTTGAGTACATCAGCATAACCATCTTTGTTTGCTTTCATTAAGGGGCAAGATATTTGTACGGGTATATCAGCTGCCACTAATTTCTCAATTGCAGATTTTGTTTTAATTTGAGATCCCTTAATAGTTGTAATTCTATCATGGATTTCTGGGGACATACTATACAATGATGCTTGAATATAAGAAATATTTGCAGCTTTGATAAAAGGGATTTGCACATCTTTGAGAGAGGTTAAATTTGATAGAATGCATATTTCCATATCCTTTTTACGGCAATATTGTATTATGCGAAGTATATCTTTGTGTAAAAAGACTTCTCCACCACTCAACGTAACATGCAAACCGCCTATACTCGCAAATTGATCAATAATATCGCACACTTGCTCATAGCTCATATCAGCCCCTGCATCTTTTTTCAAGTTCGGTATGTAACAATGTATACACCTCTCATTACATCGACTGGTTAGTTCAAATTGTATCGATTTTAGCTTTGGTTTCTTTTGGTCTAATGCAAGCATATAATCTTCTGTCGAAACCGATAGATTTTGCTCTGTACTTTGCGTGAAATCATATATTTTCGTTTTCATATTCCCTAAAGAGTAGGAAAACTCTATATCTTTTTTATCGCATTCTTCTCTAGATGCTCCCGTAACAAGAAAATAATGTTCTTCTAAGTCGATTACGAATTTCTCAAAATCCAACTTGAGTTTATTATAAGCAACACTGTCTCCATACAATTCAGAAAGTTCAGCTAATATATTTTCGATTTCTTGTGGCTCTCTGGTTATTTTAGACAAAAAGTCTGCACCAGTTTCATTATATGAACGGTCGTAACGGGTTAGTTGGTTAGTTATATAGCCAACATTATCATATATGCGTATAAATGTATTTTTAGTTTGTCGTACTAACATCTTGATAAATTTATAAGAATGAGGCTGGCTATAAAAGCTTTGCCAGCCTCATGAATCGGTCTATTAACCTCCGTAATCACAAATGTAACAGTTTTCACTATCTCCATAGTTTACGCGACAGCCTGCAGCATAAGAGCCACACGGAGCATTTTTAGCTTCAAGTACGACCTCCTTGTAGACTTTTTTAATAATTGTCTCCATAATAATATGTATTTCCGCCAATGCAAGTCTCCGAACTATGGCAATTAACAAAGGGTATAAAAACAAGAAAGACGTGAGACTTGTTGCCTTACGTCCACAAAACAGAGGCATCGCCAAACGCCTTTCCGGAATGAACTATGAAGAAACAATATTCCCACGCCGTGGAATATACCTATAGCTTATGAACAGAACGTACATAAGCGGTATATACACAGAATGAGCATTGGTTGCTTCGGTCCTCCGGATGATTTTGGCGATTTCCTGTTTTGGACTTAAAACAAAATGCTTTCTTGCGCCGGTGGCTGTGTCGCTCACCTGCATTGCAAAGGTAAAATAAAATATAAAAACCACAAAACACTTTGCAGTTATTTACAATATGATACTTCCGCATAAAAGCATTCCGGCACAACCAATGCTCATAAATTTCAAGGAACATTCTTTCTCTTTATCTTCTTGCGATGTAAAATTACTCGGTTTTCGAGAATAACGGTTTGCCGGTTGTGGTGTAAAATGGGGTAGTGCGTGCTTTTGCACCGAAACAGGCTTTTTTAGTGCAAAAATACGCAATGGCTGTGTGGTTTGGTTTTATTTGTTATCTTCGCGCAAGGAAAATAGGTTTCAGCTATGAAAAACGAGCGTTCGGAGGTTTTGTACATATTGTTCAATAACTGTGTGTTTGCAAAGAACGATGGTAAATTGGCTGCTGTTCTTGGCTATGGCAAGAACAGCCGTACAACAATTTCAAAGATAAAAGAGGGAATTGCCGTCACCGATAAGACGATAAATGACATTTGGAAAAAACTGTGCGATACTTTCTTTATGAGTGATGAGGAACTTTGCGTGGTTGCCGAAAGTGTGGCGTTAGGCCGAAATCTGTTGAGCGAGTTACAAGGCTGTTATGGGGTGGGGAAAGAGTGGTTTGACGATGCGTTTGCGGCACTGCTCACCGAGAACTACCCTGCACTGCCCAAGCGATTTGAGAAAGTGCTCTCGAGTAACTTGCAGGATATGAAACAGCGTGCCTCTGAGATATATTACGGAATGCTTGCTTATGCATATATTACTTATAAAAATATTATCCCCTACACAGCTGCAGGTGCGAGGGGGCTGCACACACGCCTGTACGGAATGAACGAGATGCTTGCCAAACTGTTCCCTGCAAATTCGCGGGCCTTTACAGCAACGCAAAGAGCGATAGAAACCGACCTTGCCGACGAGCATCTTAACATTTTGAAACTTATTTACAATTTAAGGGCTATATTTGCCAATTATGCAGAGGAGGATTACTTTGAATATTACCTGCGTGGAAAAGGGCATTTGCTTGAAGTGGGAGATGACTCTTTTTGGGTTTATCCCAATGAGAAATTTGCTGCGGGGAGCGTGGTTTATTACTTTAGTGTGATTGCTACAAAATCTAAACTGCGCGGGGCATATAATGTAATGAAATTGTGTGCTGCCAATGAACGCCGTGACTCTTTTCAGTTGGCAGAATCGTACAACTTCATATTCCTTGTTGCAAACGACAGGGAGCACACGCAGATATTGCAGATAACCGACTATAAGAGCGGTACAATAGCATATGCCGTTTATTCTTACGACTACGACACACGTGTGCTTGAACTGGAGTTTTGCGATGATTCCAAGAATATCTTCGCTCTGCCCCGGGTGATGAAATGCATTGAACTCGACGAGCCGAAAGAGCGTGATGAAAAAGTGTGGGCAAACATACTTGGCGAGCTGTTGAAAGACCGATGCCGGAACTTTATTTTGGAGGCTGTGAACTCTTCGGTGGAGAGTGAATATGTTTACCTTAATGAGTATTCCGTAACCAATGTGATAATTGACAGAAAAAACGTGGTTCTGTTTATTGAAAATAACGGACAAAAACAGTGCTTTACAATCCCTGTCGATGCATATCCCTTCTTTGCAAAACTATCCCCGTTGGAATTTGTTTCCGTGGCTCGTTTAAAGAGGAGTGGGGAACTTTTTGTTTGCTGGAACAACCTTGGGCAGTATCTCCCATTCTCGGCCTTTGAGGTGGAGGGGTGTTAGCGGTTTTCTTTTGTTTTCTGCCGTTTTACCTCGGATTTTAACTTTTACGCCCGTTATTATAATATAAATATTAAATTTTATTTGTATCTTCGCGCAAAATTACGCGGGCGCGCGCCGTTATGTATGGTGCGGTGGCCGCGATTGAGGAAAGAAAAGAAGAAAACAAGATATGGATAAAATCAGGAATTTTTGTATTATAGCACACATCGACCATGGTAAATCTACCTTGGCCGACCGTTTGTTGGAAACCACAAAGACCATAAACATTACCGAGGGGCAGATGCTTGACAATATGGACCTGGAGAAGGAGCGCGGTATCACCATCAAGAGCCACGCCATTCAAATGGAGTATATGTACGAGGGTGAGAAATATACGCTTAACCTCATAGACACTCCGGGGCACGTGGACTTTTCGTACGAGGTGTCACGCTCTATTGCTGCTTGCGAGGGTGCTTTGCTAGTGGTTGATGCCACACAGGGCGTGCAAGCGCAGACGATTTCGAACCTTTATATGGCTGTGGACCAGGGACTGGAGATTATCCCTGTGATTAACAAGTGCGATATGATAAACGCTATGCCCGAGGAGGTGAAAGACGAGATTGTGGACCTCATTGGTTGCGACCGCGACGAGATTATAGAGGCCAGCGGAAAGACCGGTATGGGCGTGGAGGAGATTCTGCGTGCGGTGGTGGAGCGTATCCCCGCTCCCGTGGGTGACGAAGAGGCTCCTTTGCAGGCGCTCATCTTCGATTCGGTGTTCAACTCGTTCCGTGGCATCATTGCATACTTTAAGATTACGAACGGCGTGTTGCGCAAGGGCGACAAGGTAAAGTTCTTTAATACAGGCAAAGAGTATGACGCCGACGAAATTGGTGTATTGAAGATGGAGTTGTCGCCGCGTCAGGAACTGCGCACGGGCGATGTGGGTTACATTATTTCGGGTATAAAGACATCGCGCGAGGTGAAGGTGGGCGACACCATCACACACATTGCAAAGCCCTGTTCATCGGCCATTGCGGGATTCGAGGAGGTGAAGCCTATGGTGTTCGCCGGTGTATATCCCATTGAGGCCGAGGACTACGAGGACCTGCGTGCTTCGCTCGAAAAATTGCAACTGAACGACGCCTCGCTCACATTCACACCCGAGTCGTCGGCAGCGTTAGGCTTTGGTTTCCGTTGCGGTTTCCTGGGCCTGTTGCATATGGAGATTGTGCAGGAGCGCTTGGACCGCGAGTTCGATATGAGCGTTATCACCACCGTGCCTAACGTTTCGTATATGGTGTATGACAAGCAGGGTAATGTGCAGGAGGTGCACAACCCCGGCGGTATGCCCGACCAAACTTTGATTGACCACATCGAGGAACCATACATAAATGCAAGCATAATAACCCGCGCAGAGTACATAGGCCCCATTATGACCTTGTGTTTGTCGAAGCGTGGCGAGCTGCAGAAACAGGAGTTCATCACCGGCAACCGTGTGGATATACGCTTCCTGTTGCCGCTTGGCGAGATTGTGATAGATTTCTACGATAAACTCAAGAGTATTTCAAAGGGATATGCTTCGTTCGACTATCACCCTGCGGGTTTCCGCACATCGAAGCTCATAAAGCTCGATATACTTTTGAACGGTGAGCCTGTCGATGCCCTCTCTACACTCACCCACGTGGACAACGCTTACGGGCTTGGCCGCCAGATGTGCGAGAAGCTGCGCGACCTTATTCCCCGCCAGCAGTTCGACATTGCTCTGCAGGCCGCCATTGGTACAAAGATTATTGCCCGCGAGACTATAAAGCAGGTGCGCAAGGATGTGACTGCAAAGTGTTACGGTGGCGACGTGTCGCGTAAGCGCAAGCTGCTGGAGAAGCAGAAGAAGGGTAAAAAGCGTATGAAGCAAATTGGTAACGTGGAGGTGCCGCAAAAGGCCTTCCTTGCCGTTCTCAAGCTCGACTAAAGCATTTGTTGCGGGCGCTTGTGAGATTTCTCACATACGTTCGAAATGACAATAAATGCAGGGGGCAACCCCAAATAAGATAATAGAAACTAAATTCGTTGCTCCATTTTGTAATGGCAAGGGATTAACATAAAACTTAAAAAGAATATGGGAATATTCAGTTTTTTTACAAAAGAGAAAAAAGAGGTTCTTGACAAGGGATTGTCCAAGACCAAAGAGAGCGTGTTTGGAAAAATTGCACGCGCAATAGTAGGAAAGACCGAGATTGACGACGAGGTGCTCGACAATCTCGAGGAGATACTCATAACATCCGACGTGGGTGTGGAAACCACCCTTAAGATAGTGGAGCGTGTGCAGGCACGTGCCGCCCGCGACAAGTATATGGGCACAGCCGAGCTCAATGCGCTGTTGAAGGAAGAGATTGCAGCCCTGCTTATGGAGAACAACACCGAGGACAACGGCTCATTCGACTTCCCCACGACACCCGGGCAGCCATACGTGATAATGGTTGTGGGTGTGAACGGTGTGGGCAAGACCACTACCATAGGCAAGCTGGCACACCAGTTCAAGAAGGCGGGCAAGAAGGTCTATCTTGGTGCTGCCGACACATTCCGTGCAGCTGCCGTGGAGCAGCTTGTGGAGTGGGGGCACCGTGCCGATGTTCCTGTTATAAAGCAGGGAATGGGCAGCGACCCTGCATCGGTGGCATACGACACGCTGTCGTCGGCCGTGGCTAATGGTGCCGACGTGGTGATTATCGACACCGCGGGCCGTTTGCACAACAAGGTGGGCCTTATGAACGAGCTCACAAAGATAAAGAATGTGATGAAGAAGATTCTGCCCGATGCTCCCAACGATGTGCTTCTTGTGCTCGACGGCTCCACAGGACAAAATGCCTTTGAGCAGGCAAAGCAGTTTACAAAGGCCACCGAGGTGAGCTCGCTTGCAATAACCAAGCTCGACGGCACCGCTAAGGGTGGTGTGGTCATTGGTATAAGCGACCAGTTCAAGATACCGGTGAAATACATTGGTCTGGGCGAGGGCATAGACCACTTGCAGATATTCAACAGAGCGGAGTTTGTGGATTCTCTTTTCGGATAAACACCAAGGAATGAAAAAGAATTGTGTTGATGTGATTACTATGGGCTGTTCCAAGAATCTTGTGGATTCGGAACAGCTTATGCGCCAATTAAAGGAGTGTGGCTACGAGGTTACTCACGACAGTGAGGAGCCCTGTGGCAGCATAGCCGTTATAAACACTTGCGGCTTCATTGGTGATGCAAAGCAGGAGTCGATAAATATGATTCTGGAATTTTGCGAGCGCAAGGAGCAGGGCGACCTGGAAAAACTCTATGTGATGGGTTGCTTGTCAGAGCGTTACCTCACCGAGCTGCGCGAGGAGATTACACAGGTGGATAAATTCTATGGCAAGTTCAACTGGAAGGAACTGATTGCCGACCTTAAAAAGGAGTATAAGCCCGAGATTGCACACGAAAGGGTGCTATCTACGCCATCGCACTACGCTTTCCTTAAGATATCGGAGGGCTGCAACCGCCGTTGCGCATACTGTGCAATACCCATAATAACCGGAGCACACGTGTCGCGCCCCATCGAAGAGATTCTCAACGAGGTGCGTTACCTTGTGGCGCAGGGGGTGAAGGAGTTCCAGATTATAGCACAGGAGCTCACATATTACGGCATAGACATATACAAGAAACAGGCCATCGCCGAGTTGGTGGAGCGCATTGCCGACATCGAAGGGGTGGAGTGGATACGCTTGCACTATGCATACCCGCTGCATTTCCCCGAGGAACTTTTGCGTGTGATGCGCGAGAGAAAGAATGTGTGCAAATATCTCGACATAGCCCTGCAGCACGTGAGCACAAAAATCCTGAAGAAGATGCAGCGCCACGTAACCAAAGAGGACACATACGCGCTCATTGAGAAGATGCGCCGCGAGGTGCCGGGAATATGCATACGCACCACAATGATGGTGGGCTTCCCGGGGGAGACCGACAAGGACTTTGAGGAGCTTATGGATTTTGTTAAATGGGCAAAATTCGACCGCCTGGGAGCGTTTGCATACAGCGAGGAGGATGGCACATACGCTGCCGAGAACTACCGCGACAATGTGTCGAAGAAGAAAAAACAGGAACGCCTCGACCGCTTAATGGAGGTGCAGCAAAGGATTTCCACCCGCTTGAACGAGGAGAAGGTGGGCAAGGTGTTCAAGACGATTATAGACCGTGTGGAGGGAGATTACTACATAGGCCGCACGGAGTTCGACTCGCCCGACGTAGATACCGAAGTGCTTATACACACCGGCGAGGGCGAGATGAAGATAGGGGAGTTCTATGATGTGCTCATTATCGATGCCACCGAGTTCGACCTTATGGGAAGAGTGAGTAAATAACAAATAACCAATATGAACAATAAAGAATTTATCAGCAAGCTGGCTAAACGATGCGGAATAGCAGCCGCAGAGGCCGCGGCAGGTGTTGACTCGTTTGTGGCGGTGATGACTGAGAGGTTGAAGGAGAACGACCAATTGAACGTGTCGGGCTTTGGAGTATTTGAAGTGAAGATGCGCAAGGAGAGGGTTTCGGTAAATCCCAAGACCGGGCAGCGCTTTTTAGTGCCACCAAAGATTGTGCCCTCATTCCGCCCAAGCAGTAAACTCAAAGATAAATTCAACGAATAAAACGCAGAGCTATGGATGCAAAACTGAATCATTCGGACCTGTCGGCTCTGCTTGCCAAGCAAGCCGAAATCTCGGGAGCAAAAGCAGAGGTCTTTACAAAGGCGTTCTTCGATATTATATTGGAGGGGCTGGAACAAGACGGTATGGTGAAAATCAACGGCTTGGGAACATTCAAGGTAACCGATGTTGCCAGCCGCAGCAGTGTGGATGTGAACACCGGCGAAAAGATAGAGATTAAAGGGCATAAGAAACTCACATTCCTCCCTGCCGATTCGCTAAAGGAGAAGGTGAACCAGCCGTTTGCAATGTTTGAACCTGTGGAGATTGACGAGAGTTATGTAGATGACAGCGAGGAACCTGCGATGAATGAAACCGAGGCGCAAGAGGACGCAACCGCGGTGGAAGATACTCCCGTGACTACACCCTGCGAGGAGCCTGTAACAGTTGAAGAACCCGCAGCTGCCGAGGAGGCGGAACCCGCAGAGGATGCGGAGATACCCGCCATAAAAGAGGAAGAAGTGACGAAAGAGGAGGAAACACCCGCGACCGAGCCTGTTGCCGAGGAGGTGCCCGCTATAGAAGAAACCAAAGAGGAAGCAAAAGAAGCAACCGCCGAGCCTGTGGCCGAAAATGCCGTAAGTGAGCAACCTGCACAAAGAGAGGTAAAGAACAGCTACCCAATTACCGAACCTGCACCCGCAACCGCAAAACCCACTACAAATAGAAAAAGGGGTGTTATATACACCTTATTTATAATTGCAGCAATATTGGTTGCTGTGATAATCTATTTGCGCCCACAGTTGTTTGGTATTGTGGAAACCGGTAAAAAAACTGTTGCAACCGTTGAAACCACTCCCACAAAAGTGGTGGAAGAGGTAAAACCGGATAGCGTTGAGGTTGCTGCAGAACAGCCAATAGAGGAGCCATACACATTTGCTATGGTTGACGAGCTTGCTGTCAAGAGCGTGGGCTCAATCACACGTGGCGACACATTGCTCTATGTGGCCAATGACACTATTGCCACCCACATCGTGGCTGCCGACGAAACGCTCGTGCGCATATCGCTTAAATATTATGGTGACAAAAGGCTGTGGCCCTACATTGTACAGTATAACAAACTCCACGACCCGAATGGGCTGAGCAAGGGTATGGAACTGCTTATACCTCGTTTGCAGCCTGCAAAATAGCTTGCGTGCGTTAAAGTTTCTTTAATGTAACAGAGCTTAAAGCTCTTTTAATAATATTAACATTAAAGATTAACTTAATACCGTAAATTTGGAAAAGAAATAAACAATTAAACAATAGAATTATGAATGGTGCAATGGACATCAGAGAACTTAATGAAATGATTGAAAGGCAGAGCGGCTTTGTAACCAATCTGCAAACAGGTATGGACCAGGTGATTGTGGGGCAGAAACACCTTGTGGAGTCGCTCCTCATTGGTCTTTTGGCCGACGGCCACATATTGCTCGAAGGCCTCCCCGGCTTGGCAAAAACTTTGGCTATCAAAACATTGTCGCAACTGATTGATGCCGACTTCAGCCGCATACAGTTTACCCCCGACCTTTTGCCTGCCGACGTTATAGGTACAATGGTTTACAGCCAGAAGGATGAGGAGTTCAAGGCAAAGAAAGGTCCTGTTTTTGCAAACTTCGTACTTGCCGACGAGATTAACCGTGCCCCCGCAAAGGTGCAGAGCGCATTGCTCGAGGCTATGCAGGAGCGCCAGGTTACAATAGGCAAGGAGACATTCACACTGCCTTCGCCCTTCCTTGTACTTGCCACACAAAACCCAATAGAGCAGGAGGGTACATACCCGCTGCCCGAGGCACAGGTGGACCGTTTTATGCTCAAGGTGGTTATTGGTTACCCCGACCTCTCCGAAGAGAAGAAGATTATAAGACAGAACATAAGCGGCGAGAAGATTACCGTGAAGCCCCTTTTGAAGCCCCAGGAGATTATAGAGGCGCGCAAGGTGGTGCGCCAGGTATATCTCGACGAGAAGATTGAGCAGTACATTGCCGATATTGTGTTTGCCACACGTTACCCCGACAAATATGGTATGAAGGATTTGAAGGAGATGATATCCTTTGGCGGTTCGCCCCGTGCATCCATCAACCTTGCTCTTGCAGCCCGTGCCTATGCATTCATCAAACGTCGCGGTTATGTTATCCCCGAGGATGTACGTGCCGTGGCCCACGATGTATTGCGCCACCGCATTGGTTTGAGTTACGAGGCCGAGGCAAGCAACATTTCGGCCGACGAGATTGTAAGCCGCATTTTGAACAGTGTTGAAGTACCCTAACAGTATAGTATGGAGACGAGTGAACTTATAAAAAAGGTTCGCAAGATTGAGATAAAGACACGCGGATTGTCTCACAATATCTTCGCCGGGCAGTACCATTCGGCCTTCAAAGGGCGTGGTATGTCGTTCAGCGAGGTGAGGGAGTACCAGTATGGCGACGATGTGCGCGACATTGACTGGAATGTTACAGCACGTTTCAACAAACCCTTCGTAAAGGTGTTTGAGGAGGAGCGCGAGCTCACCGTTATGCTTATGGTGGATGTGTCGCAGAGCCTCGATTTCGGTACCGCAAAGCAGATGAAGCGCGATATGGTTACCGAGATTGCCGCAACGCTTGCATTTGCTGCCATACAGAACAACGACAAAATTGGCGTTATCTTCTTCTCGGATGTGGTGGAAAAATTCATTCCGCCGCAGAAGGGCCGAAAGCATATTCTGTATATAATAAGGGAACTCATAAACTTTGAACCGGCCAGCAAGAAAACAGATATAAAGGTGCCGTTGCAGTTCCTCACAAATGCCATCAAGAAAAGATGTACGGCGTTTATGCTCAGCGACTTTATTGCCGAGCACGACTACAAGAACGCGCTCACCATAGCCAACCGCAAGCATGATGTTGTGGCCATACGCGTATATGACCGCCGTTTGATGGAGTTGCCGCAAATAGGTCTTATGAAGATAACCGATGCCGAAAGCGGGCAGGAGATGTACATAGACACCTCGTCGAGCAAGGTGCAGAAGGCACAGCGCGAGTGGTGGAACGGGCATACCGCTGCTATGGAGGAGATTTTCAAGAAAAGCCGCGTGGACTCTGTATCGGTGCGCACCGACCAGGATTATGTGAAGGCGCTGATGTCGCTCTTTGCGATGCGTGCCTAATGCGTAAATATAAATAGAAGAATGAAGAAAACTATATTTATAATATCCCTGCTGCTTGCTTTGTGCGGTGGTGCAGCCGTGGCGCAGAGCAATGTTTCGGTGAATGCCGAAATAGATTCGTGCCAGCGCCTCATAGGCGAGCAGGCAAGAATCAAACTGAAAGTGGGTGTGGATGCCAACCGCAGAACTCTGCTGCCGCAATTCGGGAAAGAGATTGTGGAGGGTGTGGAGATTGTGGAGAAACTGCCCATCGACACACAGCTGCTCAATGAAGGAAAGCGCCTGCTTATTACCGAGGAGTATGTGGTGACATCGTTCGACAGCGCTCTATATGTGATTCCCGCATTCGAGGTGCTGGTAGATGGCGAGCCTTTCTATTCGGAAGAGCTTGCCCTTGCCGTGTATATGATGCCGGTGGATACCACAAACCTCGACCAATTCTTTCCGCCAAAGGAGATATGGCCTGTGGAACTCACCTGGGACGACTATAAAGCCCCTGTGGGTTACTCTTTTCTGCTCCTCGTATTAGCGGCCGTTCTTGCGTGGGTAACTATAAGATACATAAACAACAAGCCCATAATACGTATAGTAAAGGTTAAACCTAAATTGCCGGCACACGTGGTGGCTCTGAACGAGATTCAGCGCATAAAAAGCGACGACAGCTGGCGCACAGCAGGTAGCAGCAAGGAGTACTACACTGCACTTACCGATGCGCTGCGCGAGTATATGAACGAGCGCTTTGCATTCAATGCAACCGAGATGACCAGCGCCGAGATTGTGGAGCAGTTGCTTAAAATAAAGGATAAGGAGAGCCTGCGCGAGTTGCGCGAGATTCTGGAAACGGCCGACCTTGTGAAATTTGCGAAATTCAACCCGCCGATGAACGAGAACGACCGCAACCTGCTGAATGCAATAGATTTTGTCAACGAAACAAAGATTGCCGACAACGAGGTGGTGCAGCAGCCCACCGAGAAGAGGGTGGTGAACCAGCGCTCCGTGCGCGAGAAAAGACTGCTCCTGTTATCGGTTGTTCTGCTATCATTGGCTACAGCAACGGTGCTTGCACTGCTCATTTGCGAACTCTATTATTTGTTAAGCTAACAGTGATTGTAATATGTTTTTCTCTAAAATAGGATATCTGCTTCTTTTTATACCTCTTGCCGCATATGTGGTGTGGTATGTGCTGAAAGGGCGCAAACTGGAGCCTTCGATGAAGATTTCCACCGCAGCCCCCTTTCTCAAGAAGAGTGTAAAGAGCTATAAGAACTATATCATAGACCTGCCGTTTGTGTTGCGTGTCGTCACATTGTCGATGGTAATATTTATGCTTGCACGCCCCCAAAGCACAAACCGCTGGGAGAATACCGAGGTTGAGGGTATAGACATTATGCTGGCTATGGACGTGTCAACAAGTATGCTTGCAATGGACCTCACCCCCAACCGTCTGGAGGCTGCCAAGCAGGTGGCTGCCGAGTTTGTGAACAGCCGCCCCAATGACAATATGGGATTGACAATATTTGCCGGCGAGAGTTTTACACAGTGCCCGCTGACGATAGACCATACCGTGATGCTCAATATGCTCAACTCGGTGAAGTGCGACATTGCCGCGCAGGGAATAATAGAGGATGGCACAGCCATTGGTATGGGTATTGCCAACGCGGTGAGCCGACTTAAGGAGAGCAAGGCAAAGTCTAAAGTTATCATTCTGCTCACCGATGGTGCTAACAATCGTGGCGAAATATCGCCCGAGGCTGCCGCTGAGATTGCAAAAAAGTTTGGCATAAGAATATACACGATCGGTGTGGGTACAAACGGAACAGCCCCCTATCCCTATGGTGGCAGGGTGGTGAACGTGCCTGTGGAAATTGACGAAACCACGCTTAACAAAATAGCTACAATAACCGACGGAAATTACTACCGAGCCACCAGCAATTCCAAACTGAAGGAGGTTTATGAGAAAATTGACAAACTTGAGCGCACCAAACTGAACGTCAAGGAGTTCAGCACACGCGAAGAGGAGTTCCAAATTTTTGCCATAATAGCATTCGTCGCGTTGCTGATGGAAATACTGTTGCGTAATACCATATTAAAGAAGATACCCTGAAACGTATTTGAATATGAAATTTGCAAGTCCCGAATATCTCTATCTGCTGATACTGCTACCCCTGTTATTGGCAGTGTATATATACTCAAATTACAGAAGGAACAGGAATTTGAGGCTCTATGGCGATGTGCAGTTGCTCAAAAGCCTTATGCCCGATGTTTCGGTCTATCGCCCAAGTATAAAATTCTGGCTCTCGTTTGCGGCATTGGCGCTTATTGTGGTGGCGCTTGCACGCCCGCAATTCGGTTCAAAGAAGGAGACTATCACAAGGCAGGGCATTGAGGCTGTGATAGCGCTGGACATATCGAACTCTATGATGGCCGAGGATATTGCCCCCAATCGCTTGGAAAAGGCAAAAAAGATAATCTCACGCCTTATAGACAAGTTTGAAAACGACAAGGTGGGCCTTATTGTGTTTGCAGGCGATGCTTTTGTGCAGCTGCCCATAACAAACGATTTCATATCGGCAAAAATGTTTCTTGAAACCATTTCGCCTGCACTCATATCGCGGCAGGGAACGGACATTGGCGGGGCAATAAGCCTGGCAATGAAGAGTTTTACCAACACCGAGGGAGTGGGCAAAGCAATTATACTTATCACCGACGGCGAGAACCACGAAGGCGGTGCCGAGGAGGCAGCCAAGCTGGCAGCCGACAAGGGTATGAATGTATATGTTCTTGGAATAGGTTCATTGGAGGGCGCTCCCATACCGGCCGACGGCAGCAACGATTACCGTCGCGACAAGGAGGGCAACGTGGTTGTAACCAAGCTGAACGAGCAGATGGCACAAACCGTGGCGCAAGCCGGCAATGGTGCATATATAAGGGTTGATAACACAAATAACGCACAGAAGATTTTAGAGAGCGAAGTGAACAAACTGGCCAAGGCCGATGTGACCACCGAGGTATATACCGAGTTCAACGAGCAATTCGAGTTCATTGCGTGGATTGCCTTTATTCTGCTTGTGATTGAGGCACTTATACTCACAGGAAAGAGCCGCTTTACCCGTGGATTCAAGTTGTTTGACAAATAATTTGCACTATATGACAAGGATAAAATATATATTACTGTTTATTGCAACCCTTATGTGTGTGGGCGCTTCGGCACAAAAAAGCTACCGCGAGCACTTGAGAAGCGGCAATAAATTATATGCCGACAGCCTATACGACAAGGCAGAGGTGGAGTATCGCAAGGCGGTGGAGATTGACCCCAATGGCAGTGAAGCGCTTTACAATCTGGGCAACGCGCTCTTGCGCCAAGAGAAAGCACAGGAAGCTATGGACCAGTTTACTATGGCCGCAAAACGAACCACCGACAAGAAAAACCTTGCAGAAGTACATCATAATATGGGTGTAATATGCCAGGCATCAAAGGATTATGCCAATGCCGTGGAGTATTACAAGCAGGCGCTGCGCGAGAATCCAACCGACCACGAAACCCGTTACAACCTTGCTGTGGCTATGAAGCAGTTGCAAAATCAGCAGCAACAGCAACAGAACGAGCAGCAAAACGAGAATAAGGAACAGGAGAAACAGGAGCAAGAGCAGCAGCAAAACCAGCAACAGCAACAGGAGGAGGAGCAGCAACAGGAGCAGCAACAACAAGAACAAGAGCAGCAGGCACAGGAAAACGAAGACGAAATGTCCAAAGAGAATGCCGAGCAGCTGTTGGAATCGGCTATGCAAGACGAGAAGGAGGTTCAGGAGAAGGTAAAGAAGATGATGCAGATACGAGGTAAAAAGCTCGACAAGGATTGGTAACGCCCCTTTTACGTTAAATGAAAAAACAGGTAAAAATTGAAACGAATATATAGATGAAGAAATTAGTTCTTACAATATCGATATTGCTTTTGGCAGTGCCGGCCATTTTTGCCGACGATGTTACATTTGAAGCAACTGCGCCCAAGGCTGTGGTTGTGAACCAGCAATTCCAGCTCAAATATATCATAAACACACACAAGGCAAGAGAGCCTCGCCTGCCGGCAATAGAGGGTTTCTCAATTATTGCGGGCCCCTTCCGTTCGCAGCAATCAAGCACACAAATCATAAACGGCCAGGTGACATCGAGCAACACCCTGGTGTTTACATATACACTCATTGCCGACAAGGAGGGCGAGTATAAGATTGCAGGTGCCACAGCCAACATAAACGGCAACGACTACACATCTAACCCTGTAACAATAAAGGTGTTGCCGCCCGACCAGGCAAGCGCCGCACAGAGCAGTGCACGCCAGCAACGTGGCAGCCGTTCGAACCGTGCGGCCGACCCGACAAACATCCCCGCCGATGACCTTTTTATGACAGCCACGCTTAACAAAACCAAAGTGTTCGAACAGGAGGCCGTACTCCTTTCGTTCAAGGTATATTCGGCAGTGAACCTCACATCGCTCAACGGAAAAATCCCCGACCTCAAGGGCTTCCAGATACAGGAGGTGGAGCTGCCGCATAACAAAGAGTGGGGCCTTGAGCACTACAAAGGGCGTAATTACCGCACCATACTATGGCAGCAATACGTTCTTTTCCCGCAACAGAGTGGCGAAATAGAGATACCATCGGCCACATTTGAGGGTACAGTGGCTGTGCAGACACGCGCATACGACCCGTTCGATTTCTTTGGAGGCGGTGGTTATGTTGACGTAAAAAAGGAGTTGCGCACCCCCGTACTTAAACTCAACGTGCAGAAATTACCCGATGGAAAACCTGCCGATTTTTCGGGTGGAGTTGGAAGTTTCAAACTATCATCATCGTTGAGCAGCGATGATGTGAAGGCCAACGAAACTGTAACCCTGCGCCTTGTAATTTCGGGAACAGGAAATATGAAGCTGATAAAGACACCCGAGGTGTCGTTCCCCGAGGATTTCGAGGTGTATGATCCCAAAGTGGAGAACAAAATATCGCTGCGCAACGACGGCTTTTCGGGCAACAAGGTTATTGAGTATCTGGTAATTCCCCGTTTTGGTGGCGAATATACTATACCGGCCGTTAAATTCTCTTATTTCGACATCGCAAGCAAGCAGTACAAAACCCTTGAAACACAAAGCTACACTTTGAACGTGGAGAAGGGCAAGGAGAGTGCCGGTGGCACAGTGGCTGCGTATGTGAGCAAGGAGGAACTGAAACTGTTGGGGCAGGACATACGCTACATAAAGCGAGGCGATGTAACCACCGCCCCTGCAGGCAGCTATCTGTTTGCATCCATCACATATTGGTTGTGGTACATTGTACCGCTGCTGCTGTTTGTCATTTATATTCTCATTCACCACAAGCAGATGCGCGAGAATGCCAACATTGCGGCTATGCGCACAAAAAAGGCCAACAAGGTGGCTGTGAAACGCTTGAAGGTGGCAAAGAAATTGCTGAAGGAGAACAAGAAGAACGAGTTCTATGACGAAATTCTGAAAACCCTTTGGGGATATATGAGCGACAAGTTGAGCATTCCCGTGTCGCAGTTGTCCAAGGAGAACATTGCAGCCGAGCTTGAGAAAAAAGGTGTGAACGAGGAGCTTGTGAAGGAACTTCACGATGTGCTGAACGAGGGCGAGTTTGCACGCTACGCACCAGGCGATGCCGGTGCCGCTATGGACAAGGTCTATAATATGGCCATCGAGATTATAAGTAAAATGGAGAACTCTATAAAAAGATGATTATATGAGAGTAGCAACCTATATTTTGTTATTTTTTCTTCCTTGTCTTGCCGTGGCACAGGGCAACGAGGCCGTTACCGCACATACAAAAGCAGCCGGCGACAGCCTCTACATAAACAATGATTTTGCCGGAGCCATAGCGGTGTATGAGCAGATACTTGCAACAGAGGGGGAGGCGGCCGATATCTACTACAACCTGGGAAATGCCTATTACAAGAGCGACGATATTGCCAAAGCCATACTCA
The DNA here is from genome assembly GCA_017503645.1 of Bacteroidaceae bacterium. Lineage (GTDB taxonomy): Bacteria > Bacteroidota > Bacteroidia > Bacteroidales > Bacteroidaceae > HGM04593. The sequence goes on from JAFVSR010000091.1 coordinate 42,671, forward strand.
ACTACGAAAGGGCTCTGCTGCTTGCCCCCAACGATGGCGATATAAAATTCAATCTGTCACTTGCACAGACGAAGATTGTGGACAAGGTTTCGGAACCATACAGGATATTCCTTGCCGTGTGGGTTGAAAGCATCATAAACCTTTTTGCAATGGGTACTTGGGCTGTAATTGCTATTGCAACATTCATACTTTTATTGCTTGCGGTGTTGCTCTTTTTGTTCAGCAACAAGATTGGGGCAAGAAAAACAGGTTTCATATTTGCCATTTTTATGTTTGTGATTACTACATTTGCAAACGTTGCAGCCTGGCACCACTACGACAAAATGACCAACCGCACCGGGGCCATTATTATGCAACCAAGTGTAACGGCAAAGAGCACGCCCGACAACTCGGGAACCGACCTTTTTGTGATACACGAGGGGCGTAAGGTGAATATAACCGATGACACTATGAAGGGTTGGAAGGAGATTGAACTCGAGGACGGAACAATGGGGTGGGTGCCCGCAACAGCATTGGAAAAGATATAAACCGCTATGTACAGAATACAGGATATAATAGACCTTGACAAGCATCTGTTGCTCTCGATGAACGGTGGCGAATCGCTCTTCATCGACGGTTGCATCGGAGTATTCACTATGCCCATAGTGTGGGTGCCTATGCTCTTGACAATTCTGTATGTACTCATAAAGAACAACAGCGCAAAGGACTTTATCTCCATTATGGGTTTTATGGCGGCAATGCTTGGCGTGGCATACTTTGTAACGGAATATGCATTGCAACCCTTCTTTGATTACCTGCGCACGCTTTATGGCGCCGACAGCCTTAACCTGTTGAATGCAATGAACGAGTATCGCGCCACCAACGGATTCCTGCTCACGCACGCAACATTGGCGTTCTCAATGGCCCTGTTCTTAGCGTTGCTCATACGTCATAGAGTGCTCACCTTTTCGTTATTGCTGTGGGCCTTGATAGGGTGCTATACCGGGCTTTATATGGCGGTGAACTACCCGTGGGATATACTCACAGGGGCCCTTCTGGGCGTAGTATGCGCATTGATGACATATAGACTATATATCTATATGCAGAACAAACAGCGCCGCAGCCGCCGCGACTGGATAAGCGACCGCTTTACCCGGAGCGGCTACGAGGTGCCCGATGTCTATCGCCTGCTTGTGGTTATGTATGCCACCTTTGCGGCTATCCCCGTAATATCTTTCTTTTTAATATAACCTGAGTTCGATATAATATTTTCACTGTAAATTGGTGTATTTGGCATAGCTTTTGTCGTATCGAACGTAAGTGAGATATCCCGAGTTTCGTGGTGGTTTTGAGATTCCTCACAAAGTTCGGAATGACAGGTACGCGATTAATATAATTCGATGAATTCGTAGCTGTTACCCACAATCGAGAGGTAACGCATAAATTCCTGCTGCGATATCACCACCGTGGCACGGTTGTCGTTTGGATGAAAGCTCAACGACTCCTCTTTCTTTAGATTCTCGTCTATAAACAGATGCACGTGGTTTTCGCTATCGTTTATAAGACCGAAAGGAGATACCGAGCCGGGGCACAGCCCCAAGTATTGGGCCATACGACGGGGTGATGCGAATGTGAGTTTCCCCTGATGCAGGCGTTGCTCCAGGTCGTGGATGTGCAGGTCACGTTCGCAATCGAGCACCACAAGGTAGTGACGGTTGCCCTTGTGGTTCCTGAAAAAGAGATTCTTGCAGTGCTTTGAGCCGTCGGCACGCCATTGGGTGCGCGCTATCTCTATTGTGGGGGCCTCGTCGTGGGTGTACCACGAATACTCTATGTTGTTGCTTATCAAATAATCCAACACCGTTTTTATACGTTCTTCCATTTTCTCGTTTTTCTATTCCGCAAGCTAAGATAGCTATAAATAACATTCGTCGTATCGTGGTGGGCTGTTTATGTGGTAAAATATTCTTAATTTTATATAAATAAACAGATGTGTGGCCTATCAACCGAATTAAAATGAGTATCTTCGCACGAATTATTCTAAAAATCATTAATAAATAATTTATATGAAAAACAAATTTGTGAAATTGCTGTTGCTGTTGGTGGTAATCTGCCTGATTACACCCGCAATGGCACAGAAAGCAGGCGAGAGCCTCCCGCTGGACCCTGCCGTGAGGATGGGTAAACTGAAGAACGGGCTCACATACTACATCCGCCACAACGAGGAGCCCGAGAAGAAGGTTAATTTCTACATTGCACAGAAGGTGGGCTCCATTCAGGAGGAGGAGAACCAGCGTGGTCTTGCGCACTTCCTGGAGCATATGTGCTTCAATGGTACAGAGCATTTCCCCGGCAAAAGCCTTATCAACTATTTGGAGAGCATTGGTGTGAAATTCGGTGTCGACCTCAATGCCTATACCTCTGTCGAAGAGACTGTTTATAACATAAACAATGTGCCGGTGGAGAGAGAGGGTGCCATAGATTCTTGTCTATGGATATTGCGCGACTGGGCCGACGGCCTCACACTCGATGCTGAGGAGATAGACAAAGAACGTGGCGTTATCCACGAGGAGTGGCGCCAGCGCACCACTGCAATGTCGCGTATGCTCGACCAGGTGCTGCCCATTGCATACCAGGGTGCAAAGTATGCCTACCGTATGCCCATAGGTATTATGGAGGTGGTAGATAACTTCCCCCACCAAGCACTGCGCGACTATTACGAAAAATGGTACCGCCCCGACCTGCAAGGTATCATCGTTGTGGGCGACATTGACGTGGATGACGTGGAGAAGAAGATAAAAAAGATATTCAAAGGCATAAAGAAGCAGAAAAACGCTGCCGAGCGCATATATTACCCCGTGTCGGACAACGAGGAGATGATTTTTGCACAGGGAACAGACAAGGAGCAGAAAAACTATGCATTGCAGCTTTACTTCAAGCACGATGCAACACCACGCGAGCTTGCAAATACCAAAGAGGAGGTTTACAAAAATTTTGTAAGAGGCGTGGCAATGTCTTTGCTCAACAACCGCTTTACCGAGATTGCCGTTAAGGACAATCCTCCCTTCCTGGGAGCATCGGCAACAAACGGTTCATTCATACTGTCGAGCACAAAGGATGCCTTCTCGGTGTCGGTTATGTGTAAGACCGACAAGATAAACGAGGCGATTCCCTTTGCCTTCTGTGAGGTGGAGCGCGCACGCCGTTTCGGTTTCACCCAGAGCGAGCTTGACCGCCGCAAGGCATCGATGCTTGCAGGTACCGAAAAACGATATGCCGAAAGAAATAAGATAAACAACGACGAGTATGTCAATGATTATGTGAGCCATTTCCTCAACAACACCAGCGCTATGTCGCCCGAATATGAGTATGAGTTCTCAAAGGAGATGATGAATCGCATAACCCTTGAAGAGGTAAACGCCGTGATACCCGCCCTTTATACCAAGAACAATAGAGTGGCAGTGTCGCTTGCGCCTGCAAACGATTCCATAACATACCCCGGCAAAGAGCAGATTGAGATGTTGCTTGCAGCAATAGAGGCTGCACCCCTCACTCCTTATGTGGATGACACTAACGATGCTCCTTTGCTCAAAACAGTTCCCGAGGGCGGCAAGGTAATAGCTACCGAAGAGGGTATGTGGGGCTCTACCGTATGGACCTTGTCGAACGACATAAAGGTAATTGTGAAGCCCACAGACTACAAGGCCGACGAGATAACAATGACAGGAATAAGCTATGGCGGAACCAGCCGTTACCCCGACAGCGACCGCGTGAACCTGTCGATGTTTGGCGCGGTGGTATCTCTTGGCGGTGCAGGTTCATTCGACCTTATGCAGCTGAGCAAGAAACTTGCAGGAAGCACAGCCGCCGCGAGCGTAAGCGCCAGTGCATTCCACGACAGAATTTCCGGTTCTTGCTCACCCAAGGATTTGGAGGAGATGTTCCAGTTGATGTATTTGAAATACACATCGCCCCGCAAGGATACCGCGGCATTGGCAAGTTTCATCTCACGTCAGAAGAGCTCTTTGCGCACCCGCAACATAGACCCCAACACTGCACTTGGCGACAGCATAAACATAGCGCTCTACTGCGGTCATCCGCGTATGCGCCCCATACTCGAGGCCGATATCGATAGTATGAACTACGACCGCATCATCGAAATCTACAAGGACCGCACGAGCGATGCAAGCGATTTCACATTTGTCTTTGTGGGCAATATTGACCTGGAGGTATTGAAACCCCTTGTTGAAAAATACATTGGCGGCCTGCCTGCTAACGGAAGGAAAGAGGAGTTGTATGACAACAAGATAACCACTCGCAAGGGCGTTTACCGAAACAATTTCGCAAGAAAGATGGAAACACCCACAGGTACCGAGGTAATCTTCTATTCAGGCGATATAGAGGCCAACCAGCGCAACGCCATCCTTATGAGTTTTGTGCAGCAGATTATGGATATGGTATATCTTACCGAGGTGCGTGAAAAAGAGGGTGGTACTTATGGTGTAGGTGTGCAGGGTAGCATAGACCATCTGCCTCGCGGCAAATTCAGTTTGGCCATCCAGTTTAATATGTCGCCCGAACGTCGTGAGGAGCTCACAGCCATTGTCATTCGCGAGCTCGAAAAGGTTGCCAAAGAGGGCCCGCTCGAGGAGCACGTTGAGAAGGTGCGCAGTTATATGCTCAAGAGCTTCGACGAACAGGTGAAAGCAAATGCAGCCTGGAGCAACTGGCTTATGCAGTACTATTTCTATGGCAAAGATTATTACAGCAACAACATAGATATTCTCAAAAGCATAACAAAAGAGGAGATTAGAGATTTCCTCGCCGGCCTTTTGAAACAGGGCAACTTCATTGAGGTGAGTATGGTGCCCGAACAGTAAATAGATATATTTTCAATAACACGAGCGGCAAAAAATCATTTTTGCCGCTCGTGTTATATTAAAATGCAAGACCAAACCTCAAACCGAAGTTGTTCAGATTACTTTGATCGTAGCTCATTATACTACATTTGTTTGTTGCGAAACTATAGTACATTGCAAAGTGGAAACCAACGCTGTTGGCCCAGGGATAGAAATTGAAACCCACCTCGGGTTGCATATAAAAGCCCCATACCTTCTCGCGGTTCATAAAGATATAGTAGTAGTTACTGAATTCGGCATAGCAAGCGCCTAATTTCATACCTACATAGGGCTGGAAATCGTCCTCGATAAAACGATAGCGGGCAAGCACACCGAAGGGCAGAGTGAACATCTGGTGCTGCTGGTCGGTGTTTATCGCCTGGTTGCCACCAAGATTTATTGTGCGGCGCGACAGATATTCGTTGTTGGTGTGGAAATTCATGAAACCGCCCACCGCTATGTCCGGTGATACATAGTACCCGCCTTCGAAATTCATACCCCAACCGCTTGCTACATTGGAAAAGTGGTTGCTTATGGGGATGTTAAACTGCCAATCGACATTGTAATAGGTGTCGAGCGATACCTGTGCTTTACTTGTAGAAGGCACTCCAAGCAAAAGGGCTGCTGCGGCAGCAATGAATAATTTACAAATCCGTTTCATACTGGTAAAATTTTAGAAAGTGGCTATTTCTTCAGATAGGGCGACTGCTCAAAGGCCTGGTTTATGGCAGCCATAGTGCGCGAATAACTCAAATTGTTGCCGTTGAGCAGACCGCATATATAAGCATTCCATACAATGGTGAGTTTATCGCTGCCATACGGTGCTTTGGTATTTACCAATTCGCCTATTATAGAGCCGGTGCTATAGGCATAATAGAAATTGAAAGGGTAGTACCAACCCCAACCGCCCCAATTCCAGTAGCCGGGATAGCTGTTCCACCACGGTCCTACACTGTTATTGAAATAGTAGGTGGTATTTATATAACTCAATTGGAACACTACATCGGCCTCTTCGCCCGACGCTGCCTGGGTATAACCGCAGGAGATGAAATTGTCGTTGTAGGCATTTACTATCTTTTGCGAGTTTTCGTTCTTCCAATATTTGGGCTTGTCCGTTTGGTTATCTATTATGAGTATGCTGTCTATCACATAGAAACTGTTTATCTTGCCGAAATCGGTATTGCTGTCGTAATTGGTGAGCACAAGATAATCGTTATCGAGTTTGTCTGTGTCGGGGTCCTTCTCGCAGGAGCATAACAATGCCACAATGACAAACAGAGGGAGCATTATAAACTTTTTCATAACTCAAAAGTATTAAGGGGTTAGTTTTATTGTTTTTTGGGAACAAGTTTATGGGCCGGGTTCATCGATGCCGGCTTCATCTTGCTGTCGAGTTTCACAAGGGAGCTGTCGGGCGAGAGCATAAGGTTCATCTTGGGATTCCCGTTGGCCGATACAAGTTCGTAGATGATTGCAGTGCTGTCGGTGGGCATACCAATCATTACCATCACCTCGCCATTGTCGGTTTCGTCGGCAAGGGCCTCATTCACATAGTCGGTGGTGATGGTGTATGTGCCATCTTCGTTAAGGCTCACGGTCTGTATGGTGAGCAGCACATCGCCAATGTTGCCATTGGTCATCGGGAGGGTTCCTTCGTAGATGAAGGTTTGTGCATCGGCAATAGTGGAGTCGTTAACCATATACAGGCTGTCGCTCTCAATCATAATGCCTTGGGGCTTGTTACAGTTACCACACGAATTACACGATGCGAATAGCAGCACTGCTGCCACCGCGGTTAATGGAATCAGCTTTTTCATTGTTTCTCGTTTTTAGGGTTATTTGGCAAATTAACACGCAGCGGGGCAGGGTGGTTGTCTGTTTTTGGTTTAAGTTTTGAAATAAATGTTTATATATGAAAAAAGAAGATGACTAAAAAGTGTATTTTTGCGTTACGCTTGCCTTCAAAATCCTCATTTACGCTTAGTAAACTGCGGTTTTTCAGGCTGCGCAAGCCTTAAACTACATCTTTTTATTCATCTCCATACAATATGAGGCTGCTAAA
>JAFVSR010000092.1 GCA_017503645.1 Bacteroidaceae bacterium
GCCATACTTTTCGGCTGTCTGTGTGGGAGCGGTCAATGCATTCGAATAGACATTGTTACCATTCACCATAGTATAGACGTGTTCGGGCTTGCCGTTGGCAGGCAAGGTTGTGGACACCTCTATCTTGTCGGCCATCATCTGCGACACTGCGCAGAAAACGCCCATTAGAAAGAGTAATGTTTTTTTCATAATATCAAATTTATGGTTAGTGATTATCAACAATTTCGTAAACCTTTCATTCGGTTCGTATGTTACAAAAAAAAACGTGGACAATTTACATTATCCACTGATGAGGTCTTGGCGTACCCGAAAGAAAGATATGCAAATCGCCCACGCCGTATACACAGCGCGGACATCAACTTTGCCACTATTCTTTCTCTAATAAACCGCCAAGTTTAACAAGGCCCAATGCCTTGCCGAGGCTAAAGCCTCCATCAGTAAGATAGTAAAGCTAATGCGCTATTTTTGTATGTCGTGTCACAAATGTGACTTTATTGAGAAAAATGCCGATGATACGCATAGCACACCATACGAAACATTATTTCACAATAATATCGCAAATATAGTGAAAATAATATTAACAGCAACCGCTCGTTGATATTATTTTATTAAAGTATATGAATACAATTATTCTACAAAATTAAAAACTAACGGGAAAAGCGCTCTTTGAGCACCACATAGATAATGACCGGTGCGCCTATGAGAGGCGTGATGGCCCCGAGCGGCAAAAGGCCGCTCTCCCCGGGCAACTGGCATATGAGGTTGCACGCAAGCGTTACCGCACCGCCAAGCAACATTGCAAGGGGCAGCAGCCTGCGATGGTTGTTTGTGCCCACGGCCAAGCGGGCAAGGTGCGGCACGGCAAGCCCGACAAACGCCACAGGGCCGCAAAAGGCCGTGACGGTGGCTGTGAGCAACCCCACAACGAGCAGCAACACACCGCGCACACGCTTGGTATCGATGCCAAGGTTACGGGCGTAATAGTCGCCAAGCAGCAGGGCGTTGAGCGGCTTCACAAGCAGCAAGGCAGCTGCGAGCACAAGCAGCAACACCGTTGCATAGAAAGGCAACCGCGCCGACGACACAGCGCTGAAACTGCCCATACCCCAGATGAGATAAGAGTGAACACCCTCGGCCGTAGCAAAATAGTTGAGGATAGATATAACCGAGGAGGTAAGATAGCTTATAGCCAGGCCTGCTATGAGCAGGTATATATTATTGGCAAGCAGGCGGGAGAGCAACAGCACCACACCTATTATGAGCAGGGCACCTGCAAAGGCACCTGCAAGCACTGCAAAATAGCCGCCCACACCCATAGCCACACTACCCTGCAACAGCAGCATAACCACTGCCACACCTAAGCCTGCACCGCTGTTTATGCCAAGCACCTCGGGGCCTGCCAGCGGATTGTTGAAGAGCGTTTGCAACAGAAGGCCCGCCACCGACAGAGCCATACCCGCCAACAGCGCAGTGACCGCCTGCGGCAGACGGGTTTGCAGCAGAATAAGCTGCCAGGCCGTGTTGCCGCCATCGCCGCCTGTGAGAATATCGGCAACGGCACGTGCCGGAATAGTCACCGAGCCCCAAAAGAGGTTGGCGGCAAACAGCGCGGCAAGCAACAGCCCCCACGCAGTAAAAAGCATTGTGGCACTACTCTTGCAGTTTCTCATAATATCTTAATTTATAGGATGGTAGCAATTGCGGGTGGAATATTGCCACAAGCTCGCGCAGGAGCAAATCGGGGCGGAAGGGCGTCTCCTCGTAAAATGGCTTTTTACCCGTATTGCAGGCATATATATTACGCTCCTCGAAGGGGGCGAAATGAGCATAGCCGCCAAAGTCGGCAAGCAGCGAGGAGTAGCTTTTGTCACTGTCGGAATTATATTTTATGAGCCACACATCGGCATTGGCGGCACGGCTCAGAACGGTTTCAAACGAAAGGGGTACCGAACCACTGCCCTCGCAGTATGAAAAGAGATAGTCGGCACCGGCCATTGGGTACATCTGTCCCATAGTACTGCCACCCGCCGGCATATACCAGGCGGAACTGCTCTTGAGTTCACACAGCAGCGAGGGGCGTTGCAATGTGTCGGAAACAATAGAGCGTAGTTGCTCAAAATTGCTACACACCGCAGAAAAAAGTGAATCGGCAGCTGAAGCACGCCCCACAAGGCGGCCATAAAAGCGCATCCACTCGGCAGCGGCAAGGGGCGACGATTCCATATATTCGGCACACTCCACCACGGGGTAAGGGAGGCTCTCAATCTTGCCGTAGCCGCCATTCTCAAAGGGCAGCACAAAAATGGCCGAGGGAGATAGCTGCACTACCCTTTCGACGTCGGCATTAAGCGTGCTGCCACAATCGACAATGGTGCCACGGGAAATGCCCTCGTGCACAAAGGGCGACAACATATAACGGGAATCGCATACGCCTCCAATGGATGCCGATGCACCGATGCCGTACAGCAAATGGGCGTGAACGGCAGAGAAAACGAGCAGATTGTCGAGCGGGGTGCGCAACACCGTTCCGCGCGGCAGGTTGCGAGGCAATGGGGCCGAGCGCGGAACAAGCAGATAGCGTTGCAGCAGACCTTGCCCCCAGGGGTTCTTTACATCGGCCACCGTGAAGCTGTCGCAATCGACCATCTTCAACAGGCCGGCATATTGCATAACGATGGTATCTCCTTTAATAGCGTCGCCCGTCTGCCGCGATGGCACACCGCAACCGCACAAACAAATGGCAAGCAACAGCGCACAGGCTGTGATTCTTATATAAGAAAAGATACCACACATAGCAACTTATTTGTCATCGTTCACTATGCACAGCTGCTGGCGTATGCTCTCGGAATGAATAGCCTCGAAAATATCCTTCACAGCCTCCACATCCAGTTTATGGGTAATGCTGAGCGCTGCGCAACGCTCCATAGTCTCCTTGTAACGAAAGGGTTGGAACACGGTGAGCCCTTTATCCTTTTTAATCTCGCCTATTTGGCGCACAATTTCCATACGGCGGGCAAGCAGGCGTATGAGTTCGTCGTCTATGCTGTCGAGGCACGAGCGGTGGTGTGCGATGTACGATGTATCGCCCGCCGAGGAACGATGCACAAGTTTGTCGAGCATAGCCACGAGTTCGGCCGGCGTTAGCTGCTGACGAGCGTCGCTGAGGGCGCAAGACGGGTTGCAATGCACTTCGACCATAAGGCCGTCGAGGTTAAGGTCGAGCGCCTGCTGCGAAAGCGGCATCACAAGTTCGCGTTTGCCCGCTATGTGACTGGGATCGCATATTATAGGCAGGTGGGGCAAACGGTTTTTGAGTTCCAATGGTATCTGCCACTGGGGTGAATTGCGAAAGACCTTCTCACCATAAGAGGAGAAACCGCGATGTATGGCGCCCAAGCGGGTGACACCATTGTTGTTAAGGCGTTCAAAGGCACCTATCCACAGCTCTAAGTCGGGGTTCACGGGGTTCTTCACAAGCACGGGTATATCCACGCCTCGCAGCGCATCGGCAAGTTCCTGCACAGCAAAGGGGTTGGTGGTGGTGCGCGCGCCCACCCACAGCAAATCGATACCTGCGCTCAAAGCGGCCTCGACGTGCGCCGCCGTGGCCACCTCTGTGGCCACCGGCATATTAAGTTCTTTTTTAACGCGGGCAAGCCACTGCAACCCCTCGGGGCCTATGCCCTCGAAACAGCCGGGGCGTGTGCGCGGCTTCCATATTCCGGCACGGAAGAGGGTGACACCCGCCGCGGCCAATTCCGTGGCTACGGTCATCACCTGTTCTTCACTCTCGGCACTGCAAGGGCCCGCTACTATAATAGGCTTTTTTGCCCCTGCAAATGTATCAATTGCCTCTGTATTCATATATTGGTGGTTATTTTATCAATGGGAAAAGAGTTTCGGCATTCCGTGTGGTTATGCGGGCCACATCATCGGTGGTACAGCCGTATATCTGCGCAAGCCTTGCCGCAATGAATGGGATATATGAGCTCTCGTTGCGCTTGCCACGGTGTGGCACGGGGGCAAGATAGGGAGAGTCGGTTTCCAGCACTATGCGCTCCAACGGCACCGATGCCAGCGCGGTGGCAAGCCCCGAATTCTTGAATGTGAGCACTCCACCTATACCTAAATAGAACCCTTCGTGCGAAAGGAGCTTTTCGGCCTCGCAGGCACTGCCCGAGAAACAATGAAAAACACCTGTGAGCCCAGCCGCGCGATGCGCCTCCATAACATCTACCAACTCGTCAAATGCACTGCGTGAATGTATTGCAAGCGGCAGGCTTGTGGAGCGAGCCCATTGCAGATGGGCATCGAACACTTCGAACTGCTCACTGCGGCGCTCTTCGCTCCAATAGAAATCGAGCCCCGTTTCGCCTATCGCCACATAGCGGTCGCTGCCTTGTAACGCAGTTTCAATGGCAGAGAGCTGTTCTTTATAATCGTCGTTTATCTCTGTGGGGTGCAAGCCTATCATTGGATAGCACACACCGGGATATGCGGCACACAATTCATTGACAGCCGGCATTGAGCGGTAATCTATGGCAGGCAGCAACAGACGGGTGACACCGGCCTCCACGGCACGGGCAACCACTGCGGCACGGTCCTCACTGAACTCCTCGCAGAATATATGTGTGTGGGTATCTACAAATTTATTCATCGGTGGGAGCATCGCTTTTACGGTTTGTGCGATAGTAATATATTACTCCATACTCGGCGCACTTTTTTATACGCGCCTCGCCCGTGAAATCGGCAAAGGCCTTCTCTATTTCGCCCCAAGCCTCAAAGATTATCTCGTCGCCTTCGAAACGCATATCGGATATATTGCTCAAAGCCTCGGCCGTGCGCTGCTGCAACGACTGCTGCCTGTCGTACATCTCCTTGAAAAGATCGAATGCCACCGATACACGCCCCATAGTGGGATTGTATATGGGCACACCACCCTCGGCAGTACGGCGGCGCTCACCCTCCATTATCTTGGCACCCCACTCCAGCACCGCAGCCTCGGAAAAGAGGTTGGGAGTGGTATCCTCGTCTTGAGACAGACCGTAATAGGGGCGTTTGCTGCGGGCTATCTCGCCACGCATAATGGACATACTGAGCACCTGAATGAAGTGCGACACATACATACGGGCACGCTTGAGCGCCGCCTCGTATTTTTCGTTGCCGCGTTTGGTCGATTGCTCGGCCACATAACGCTTGTATATACCCACCTCGCGCGAGAAACGCTCGAGAAAGGTTTTCGCCTTGTAATAGGTGTTGTGAGTGAGCACGTTGGTATATACACCATTCTGCACACTGCTCTCAACGGCAGTGCGCAATGCCCTTATACGGGCCTGGTCGGTTTTGGGAAGGCGGCGGTATGGCATTTTTAGAGGTTACGATTAAGGAGAGAATCGGCAAACTGTTTGAGGTTGGCCTTGCGTGCAGCATCTACCGAGAGGTTCTCTATGTAGGCATCGCACTTGGCAAAGAGTTCGGCAATGCGGTTCTCGCAAATCTCCTTTATACCTAATTTATTATACATATCGGTGAAGAAGGCAACCTTTTCGTCGGGATCGCAAGCGGCATTCTCCATCCAGGCGTTCATCTGTGCACGCTGCTCGGGAGAGGCTGTCTCCATTGCCTTAATAAGCAGGAAGGTCTTTTTGTTGCAGCGTATGTCGCCGCCAATCTTCTTGCCAAAGAGGGCTGCGTCGCCATAAACATCGAGCATATCATCCTGCAGCTGGAAGGCAAGGCCCATTGTCTCGCCATAGGCATAGAGATTGCGCAGGTCGCTATCGCTCGCACCTGCCACAAGACCACCCATCTTGAGCGAAGCGGCTATGAGTACCGATGTCTTAAGGCGAATCATCTCCATATACTCAGCCTCGGTGACATCGCCACGGTTTTCAAAATCGAGGTCATACTGCTGACCATCGCTCACCTCCTTGGCCGTCTCGGTAAAGAGCGCGAGCATAGCGGGGAGCTTTTCGGGTGCCGCGTGGGCTATGAACTCGTATGCAAGCAGCAGCATTGTGTCGCCCGAAAGAATGGCGGCAGTGTCGCCCCACTTGGCACATACGGTGGGCTTGCCACGGCGTATGTCGGCACGGTCCATTACATCGTCGTGTATAAGGGTGTAGTTGTGATAGGTCTCCATAGCCACTGCGGGATAGAGAGCCTCGGTAATATCCTCTTTATAGAGATTGTATGCCATAAGGCAGAGCACGGGGCGCACACGCTTGCCGCTCTGCTCTATGGTGTAACGTATGGGTTTGTACAACTCAAGCGGTTCGCGCTCAAATTTTATACTCGCAATGAAACGGTTCACCTCGTCTCGTATCTGTTCCCAATTATACATAATTTATATAGGTGTTAGAGTAGTTATTATAAATAAAAAGGCGATATATAGATATCTCGCATACGTTCGATATGACATTGCCATATCTGCTTTTCAAAGGTTGTATTATTAAAAAGAGAGGCTACACTTTGAAAGGTAGCCTCTCTTTTATATAGTTCTCAATTATTTCAAACGGAAGGTTACCGGCAATGTAAAACGCACGCGCACCGCTTTACCGGCCTGCTTACCGGGGTTCCAGTTGGGCATTGCGCTTACCACGCGAACTGCCTCCTTGTCGAGATATACGTCGCTTGAGCTCTTGAGCACCTCTACATCCTGGATTGAGCCGTCGGAGTTAACCACGAAGTTGATGAACGCCTTACCCTGTGAGTTGTTCTCGCGTGAGATACGGGGGTAATTGATGTTATCCTTCAAATATTTCATAAGTGCCTGCATACCACCGGGGAACTCGGGCATCTTCTCAACCACGTTAAGAATGGGCTCCTCTTCGGGAACATCCTCTACCACTACGTTACCAATGTCGGCAATCTCAACAACCTCACCGGTCTCCTCAACCGATGCGAGCTCGCTCTCCTCGATTTCGGCTTCGTCGTCAACGATTTCGAGAATTTCGGTAATCTGTTTTGCCTGGGGAGGAGGAGGAACAACCTTCTTCTCGGGCATTGTGATGGGAATCATAATCTCCTCTTCAAGAAGAATACCTGCACTCACAATTTCGCCTGTGTGTTTTTTCTCGGTAGCTGTCCACTCGAAAGCCACAAATAGAATGGCGAACACCATAATGTAACCAATCAAGAGCCATACGGTCTTGTGCTGTTCAAGGTTCGCCTTTGCGCTTTTCTTCACTTCAAGAAGCTCGCGCTCGTTTGCCTGTTGATTGTTTCTTGTATTCATATGATAGTTTAATATATTTTACTCGGTAAATTCTTGCTCTCGCCTTCATTACATCTTCCAAAGGGCAAAAATAAACAATATTTTTCAATACACACAATTTAAGGCATCTTTTTTTATTTTATAAAGATTTTCTTTTGCGCGTATATCATAAATAACTCGTTTTTCAGTTATTTATTATTGAAGCCTGTGTTTTTTATGCCGTTATTTTTGGCGTGCGATATATAAAAGATGAAAAAAAGCATTATCTTCGCAGTGCTTTCGTATATATACTAACCACGAAACAGAACTACAAAGTGAAATCGAGAGTTTTTATACTTTTGGCGATATTGGCAATGCCGTTGCAGCTGCTGCGGGCACAAACGGGCGAGATTGCGTTCAACTTCCTGCGCCTCCCCTACTCGTCGCACGTGGCGGCACTGGGTGGCACCAACATATCCATCATAGACGATGACGTCACGTTGGCGGCACACAACCCCGCGCTGCTCATAAACACAACGCACAACACGCTGAACCTGGGATATATGACCTATATGAGCGACAGCAAGGTGGCAGGGGCAGCATACAACCGCGTGTTTGGCGAGCGCTCGGCCGGTGCCATAGTTGCCCGATATGTGGATTACGGCGAGTTTAACGGATACACCGAGGACAATATATTCACCGGCACTTTCAAGGCTAAGGATATGGAGTTTGCCGCCACATACAGCTACCTGCTGAGCGACCGCTGGAGCGGTGGTGTTGCAGGCAAGTTCATATACTCAAAATACGACGATATGAACTCCATTGCGTTGGGTGTTGATTTGGGATTGAACTACTACGAGGAGGAGAGCGACTTCTCGGCATCGCTGGTATTCAAGAACCTGGGCGCGCAGATAACCGCCTTTGATGAGGAGACCGAGAAAATGCCGTTCGACATACAGATAGGTTTTTCAAAGAGATTGTCGCACGCCCCCATACGCCTGTCGGTTACAATGAACAACCTGCACAAGTGGAGCGACGATGACTTTTACAATGCCGACGGCAGCAAGGACGGCTTTGGGCAGAAGCTATTGAAGCACTTCACTTTTGGCGCCGATGTTCTGTTGAGCGAAAGATTCTACATTGCCGCGGGCTACAACTACCGTATGACCAAGGAGCTCTCGACCGACAACAGCAAGTGGGATGGAATGAGCATTGGTGCGGGATTCAACACAAAGAGAGTTAAACTTGGTGCATCGTACAGCAAGCTGCACGTTTCTTCGTCGTCGCTGCTGTTTAATGTATCATATACACTATAAACAAGAATTATGAAAAAGATTGTAATAGCAATAGACGGGTTTTCGTCTTGTGGCAAAAGCACTATGGCCAAAGCGCTTGCGCGCAATGTGGGTTATCTCTATTTCGACAGCGGCGCAATGTACCGCGCGGTGGCTCTCTACTGCCTGCGTAACGGGCTCATAAATGGCGAGCAGATAGACACAGAAGCGTTGCGTGCGCAACTGAGTAACATAAACATAACATTTGAGGCCGACCCCGTGACAAAGAACTCCATAACATTGCTCAACGGCGAGAATGTGGAGCACGAGATACGCTCGCTCGAGGTATCACGCCTTGTGAGCCACGTGGCAGCGCTCGACTTCGTGCGCACCGAGATGGTGGAGCAACAGCGCCGTATGGGTAAACAAAAAGGCATTGTAATGGACGGACGCGACATTGGCACCACGGTATTTCCCGATGCCGAGCTCAAGATATTTGTAACCGCATCGGCCGAGGTGCGTGCGCAGCGCCGTTACGACGAACTGAAGGCCCGTGGCGACAACCCCGACTACAACGAGATTCTTGAAAACGTGATGGAGCGTGACCGCATAGACCAGACACGCGAGGTGAGCCCCTTAAAAAAGGCCGACGACGCTCTGTTGCTCGACAACAGCAATATGACTCACGCCCAACAGGAGGCCTGGCTTAAAGAACAATTCATAGCACATACAGAATGTTAAGAATAGAGATAGACGACCACTCGGGCTTCTGCTTTGGCGTAACCACCGCCATAAAGAAAGCCGAAGAGGAACTGCAAAGCGGCGGCACCCTCTACTGCTTGGGCGACATAGTACACAACGGCATAGAGTGTGACAGGCTCAAGAAACTTGGGCTCATAACAATAGACCACGAGACATTTGCCCGCCTGCACGATGCAAAAGTGCTTCTACGTGCCCACGGAGAGCCACCCGCCACATACGAGATTGCACGCCGCAACAACCTGGAGCTGATAGATGCCACCTGCCCCGTGGTGCTGAAGTTACAACAGCGCATAAAGCAGAAATGGCAGAGCACTGCCGACGAAGAGAGGCAGATTATAATTCACGGGCAGGCAGGCCACGCCGAGGTACTCGGCCTTGTGGGGCAGACTCACGGCGAGGCTATCGTAATTGAGAACACCACACAGCTCGACAAGGTTGCCACCGACAAAAATACCTACATATACTCGCAAACCACCAAGTCGCTCGAAGGCTACAAGCAGATTGTGGAGGCCATTGAGCAACGCATAGATGCAGGTAAGAAGATAGAATCGTTCGACACCGTGTGCCGACAAGTGGCCAACCGTATGAGCGGCATTGGCGAGTTTGCCAAGAGCCACGAACTCATATTCTTCGTGTGCGGCCGCAAGAGTTCAAACGGCAAGATACTCTTCAACGAATGCAAGAGGGTGAACCCCAATTCGTACCAGATTGAAAGCCCGCAAGAGATAGACCTTGCGCTCACCGACAACGTGGAGAGCATAGGCATATGCGGTGCCACATCAACCCCCAAGTGGCTTATGGAGAATTGCAAACAGGAGATTCTAAACTATAATAACCATAAAAACATAGAGCAATGAAAAACAAAATCAACTGTGTGGGAATACTCACATCGGGTGGCGATGCCCCCGGAATGAACGCGGCCATACGCGCCGTCACACGTGCCAGTATCTATCACGGAATTAAAGTAAAGGGTATATACCGCGGCTACAAAGGACTCATCACAGGCGAAATCAAAGAGTTCAAGACCGAGAATGTGAGCAACATCATTCAACGCGGAGGAACAATACTGAAAACCAGCCGTTGCGACGAGTTCAAAACCGAGGAGGGCCGCGCAATAGGCTACGAGACTCTAAAGAAAGAGGGCATTGATGCACTTGTGGTTATTGGTGGCGACGGCTCCATCACCGGCGCATACAACCTTGCCCGCGAGTACGACATACCCTGCATTGCTCTGCCCGGTACAATAGACAACGACCTCTATGGTACCGACACCACCATTGGCTACGACACCGCGCTGAACACCATTATGGAGTGCGTGGACAAGATACGCGACACCGCATCGTCGCACGAGCGCCTCTTCATTGTGGAGGTAATGGGCCGCGATGCCGGTTTCCTTGCTCTCAACGGAACACTTGCCACAGGTGCCGAGGCTTGCGTGCTGCCCGAAATAGACCCCGAGTTTGAGCGCATAAACCAATTCATTGCCAACGGACTGCGCCGCACAAAGAGCAGCAGTATCGTGTTGTTTGCCGAGGGGCGCGAGAAGGATTACAACATAATGGACGTTGCCGAGGGAATGCGCCGGAAATTCCCCGAACTCGACGTGCGCGTATCTATCCTGGGATACCTGCAGCGCGGTGGCAGCCCCACAGCCAACGACCGCATCCTGGCCAGCCGCCTGGGAGTGGCAGCCATAGATGCCCTGCTCGAGGGACAGCGCAACGTGATGATAGGTCTTCGAAACAACGAGATTGTTTACATCCCCTTCACCAAGGCTATCAAAGACGACAAACCCATCGACCGCGAAACCGTGCGTGCACAGGAGATTCTTGCATCGTAACCCCGATGCAGAAGGATACAAAAAAAACAAACCCCGAAGCGTGCTTCGGGGTTTGTTTTGCTATACCGGAAACCGTGCTATGAGCAAATTACTCGGCAGCGGGAGTCTCCACTGTAACCTCAGCGGGAACCTCCTCTGTAAAGTCGGGGGCAACCTCGGGGTTTACAATGCTGTTCTCAACAGCGCTCTGCTGTATGATGCTCTCGTCTGAAACTGTTGCGTGGGGTATAGACCAAGCTGCGAGCACGCTTACAACAACCATAAAGGCAGCAAGGCTCCAAGTGGCTTTCTCAAGGAAATCCGTGGTCTTTCTAACACCCATAATCTGGTTCGATGATGCGAAGCCCGATGCAAGACCACCACCCTTTGAATTCTGAACCAATACTATAAGACACATTAGCACCGATGCTATTACGATAAGTAAAACGCAAACCAAATACATATTATTTTCTTTTTGTATGTTTAACTATTTTTTCTAAAAATCTAATTTGGTCTGCAAAGTAACGATTTTTATTCGGATATTCCAAACATAACCGTTTAATAATTTCCAGAGCCTTCTCATATTTTCCCTGCTTAATGTAAATATTAGCAAGCGTTTCGGTGAAAAACGATGTCTCGGGGAGCACATCCTCGGCCTCGTCGGGCAGCGCGGGAGCAGCCTGCTCGGCATCGTTTTTAAGGTCGAGGGTTATTTTCTCATTGTCACCCGCAAGAAAATCGTCTATAAGACTTTGACCGCGCAGGCGAGGCACACTCTCCTGCGGCGCATCCTTGGCCAGATAGGCCGACACATAGTCCACTGCAGCGGCACCCTCGGCCTCAAGCGAGAATTTATCGGCAGGCAATGTTTCCAGAAAGGCATCGATGAGAGCCATAGTTCTGTCCACAGCCACATCGGCAGCCGGCGCCACATCAGCCACATTTGTGCCATACCCCTCCATAAGTTCAAACAGCGCCCAACGGTTCTTAAGATAGAGGGCGGCCTTGCGCATCTCCTTTCCAAGCTCCACATCGTGCAGAATATAGAGATTTTTGAGCATAAGAAGGCGCGCCACGTCGAAGGTGGGATACTTTGCCACCAAAAGACGAAGCTCGTAGAGCGTGTCGCGGTTAAGCTTTTCGGGGTGCGATATATATGCCGAGAGCGACTCCATCTGCTACCAGTTGGCTACGGCGGCATTGAATATCGCCTCCACAATCTCGTTAATCATCTGTGTCACAAGTTCCTCCTGAACGGTTTCAAGCAGCTGCGAAGAGTCGAAATCGCGTGTAGCCGAGAACACCCGCTCGAAATCCTCCTTGTGGTTCTTGTTGTTGACAAAGCGCACGTTCACGCTCATCTTCAACTGCACCATCGCCGAGTAGCCGTCCGAAGATATCGACTTGTTCACCTGGTCGTATGCAGTAATCTCACCCGCAAGCTGCAAGTCGCCGCCACGGTTCACCTGCGTGAGCTTGGTTTGCTGTATGAACACATCGCTCAGTTTCTCGTTGAGCATAGCAGCCATTGGGCCCCACTGGTATGCAGCACGGTTCTGGAAGGTTTCCATCGAGATGGTTTTCACCACCGAATAGTCTATGGATGCACCCGTGAACTTATAACTCACCTTGCAACCCGCAAAGAGCAGCAATGCCACAAGCGGCAGGGCAAAAAGCAGTTTCTTTATCTTATTCAATTCCATACTCCTTTATCTTTCTGTAAAGTGTTCTTTCCGATATATTAAGCTCCTTTGCAGCATCGCGGCGGCGGCCACGATGGCGCTCGAGCGCCTGTTTAATGGTTTTCTTCTCCACATCGTCGAGCGAGAGAGCCTCATCGACATACTCCTCCACCACTTGGTGTACCTGCGTGGAAGGGGCAAGATGGATGGTGGGTTTCACGGGCTGATGCACCACGGGAACCACCTCCTCGGCATCGGCATATATAGGCATATCTGCCGCGCGCGGTGCACTGCGCTGCGATGCGCGCAAACCCTCAAGCTGCTGTTTAAGCTCGGTAATATCACGGCGCATATCAAAGAGCACGCTATAGAGTATCTCGCGCTCGCTTTCAAAGGTCTTGCCGTTGGCGCCACCCTTTGAGCCAAAGAGCGTAGGCAGATTGTTTTTGGGCTGTTCGGGCAGATATCGTGTAATTACATCGGCTGTAATGGTGCGATTTAGTTCAAGGATAGAAATCTGCTCGGCTACGTTTTTAAGCTGGCGTATATTGCCCGGCCACGAATAGGCGAGCAATGCCCGCTTGGCCTGTTCATCGAGCTCTATGCGGGGCACATTGTATTTTGCCGCAAAATCCATTGTAAACTTTTTGAACAGGAGAAACACATCCTCGCCTCGTTTGCGCAAGGGGGGCACCTTGATGGGCACTGTGCTTAAGCGGTAGTACAAATCCTCGCGGAAACGGCCGTTGCTTATTGCCTCGGGCAGGTTCACATTTGTGGCACACACTATGCGCACATTGGTCTTTTCAACCTTCGACGAACCCACACGCAGAAACTCGCCATTCTCCAGCACACGCAACAGGCGTGCCTGGGTGGAGAGGGGCAGTTCGCCCACCTCATCAAGGAAGATGGTACCGCCATCGGCCTCGCTGAAATAGCCTTTACGCTCGCTTATGGCATCGGTAAAGGCACCCTTGACGTGACCGAAGAGCTCCGAATCTATTGTTCCCTCGGGGATGGCGCCGCAGTTCACGGCAAAATACTTGCCGTGCTTGCGCACACTGTTTGTATGTATTATTTGAGGGAAGTACTCCTTACCCACACCACTCTCGCCTGTTATGAGTACAGACAGGTCGGTGTGTGCCACCTGTATTGCGGTATCTATGGCACGAATAAGGTCGGGGTCATTACCTATGATACCGAACTGCTGCTTCACCCTCAATATCTCTGATGCTTCCATAGATTTGGTTTTACATTTCAACGCTGACAAAATTACCTATTTTCAATCAAAAAGAGGCAAATTTGACACACTTTTTTAGAATGGGAACAAGAATGGGAGTACAAGAATCATCACAACTCCCAGAATTATCTGCAACGGCAGGCCCACCTTCACATAATCCATAAATGTATATTGCCCCGCAGGCATCACAAGCGCATTGGGCGGTGTGGAGAATGGCGATGCAAAACAGAGGCTGGCACCGAGTGTCACAGCAAAGAGGAATGGCACGGGGCTCACACCTATTTGCAGGGCACTGCTCATTGCGATAGGTGCAAGGAGCACGGCTGTGGCCGTATTGCTTATAAACATTGTCATAAACGAGGTAGTGAAATATATACCCGCCATAAGAGCCAATGGGCCATAGTCGCCAAGACCGCTAACGAGCGAGTTCGATATCCACGCCGACACACCCGTCTTTTGCAGCGCCACCGACATTGGCATCATAGCGGCAATGAGCACAATGCTCTCCCAGTTGATGGTTTTGTAGGCAGCCTCCACGTTACGGAAACAGCCGGTAAGCACCATAAGAAGGCCGGCAACCATAACCGCCGTTACCGGTGCAATGGGTATGAAATCACAAGCCATAACCACAATCATCGCAAGCATAATGAGCGCCGCAACGGGAGCCTTATAGTCGAGAGTAACCTTTGCAGCCTCCTCCAAAGGACGGCCCAGCACAATCCACTCGGTGCTCTCGTTTTCAAGGGCGGCAATATTGTCCCACGCACCCTGCACAAGCAACACATCGCCGCTGTGTATGGTTTCATCGGCTATACCCTGCAATATATATTTCTTTTTACGGCATATACCAAGCACGCTCAGATTGTATTTCTTTCTGAAGCCAATCTCTTTGACGGTCTTGTTCACCACGGTGGAGGAGTTCATTATAACAATTTCGGCAACACCGATATTGTAGAAATCGAGCGACTTGCCCTTGGCCTCGTCGCGGTCGTTCAGAACCATGAGCTTGTACTTTTGTGCAAATACCTTTACAATCTCCTCGTTACCCGACACATACAGCACATCATCCACACGCAGTTTGGTATCGGAATCCACAGCCTGCTGCACTACGTTTTTCAATATTCGGTGCTGGCCACGCTCAATATGACGCAGTTCTATGATATTCAGGCCATACTTTTTGCGTATATCTATCTCGCCAATCATTTTACCCACCGCAAGCGACGACGCTGTCACCTGCAGGCGATGCAGATTGCTTGAAATGCCATACTCGGCCACCAGCGTCTTGAGCGACTTGCCGCTGCTTGCACTTGCCGCGCTCAACGCACCCGGCTTTGAAAGAAACTTTTTGCTCAAAGGAAGGAGCACGATGGTACCCACCACCGCACATATAAGACCTACGGGGAGGAAGGTAAAGAAGCCCAACCCTTCGAAGCCGTTTTTGAGCAACTCGTCGTTTATCACAAGGTTGGGGGGAGTACCTATGAGTGTCATCATACCGCTCATACTGCTGGCAAAGGCCAAAGGCATAAGCAGGCGGCTGGGGTTCATCTTCACGCTCATAGCCATACTCACCACAATGGGAATCATAATGGCCACGGTACCTGTGTTGCTCACAAAAGCACCCATCACCGAGGTTACACCCATAACAAGCAAGAAGAGTTTGAGCTCGCTGTCACCCGCAAACTTCATTAGCTTGGAGCTTATCATTTTGGCCAAACCGGTTTGGAAAATGGCACCACCCACCACAAAGAGGCCCACCATCATTATGATAACATTGCTCGAGAAGCCCGAAAGAGCCTCTTCGGGCGTGAGGATACCCGCGGCAAGCAATGTCACAAGCGAGCATAGCGCCACAATGTCGGAACGTAATTTGCCGCTGATAAAGAATATCACGGACAAGAAAAGTACAAGGATTGTGAGTATCATAAAATTAAATATTATCTGTTGAATAGAATTTAAGTCGCAAAATTAACAAAATTCGGTGGCAAAAGCAAATGGTTTTAACCACTTGCCGCCACATCGTTAAACTTTTTTATAATATCGCGCAGAAGACCGCAGCGACTCATCCGTCACCAAAAACAGGCTGCTGTTTCCAAAAACAGATTTTTTGCCCTTTTTACCGCATTTTTTTCCGCGCGAAAGAGGATTATAACGAGATTTCTATATAATTTTGCGATATAACTAAAAATTAAGTCTATTAGAATATTTAAGTACATAGTTTTGACCATAACAACGATTGCGGCCACACTATATGCCGTGTCGTTATCGCTACGCCTCGATGCCGTGCAGCATCGGGCAGCAGGCTATGTAACCGAAGCAATACAGCAGCTCAGCGACCTGCCCATAAGCATAGGCTCGGTACAGGTGCAGCATATGAACAAAGTGGTTCTCAAGAGCATCTGCCTCACCGATGAAAGAGGCGACACGGCTGTGAGCATCCCCAAAATAACAGCCCATCTGTCGCTACTGCATATGCTAAAAGGCGACATACGCATAAACACCCTGATGATTGGCAACCCTGCGGTGAAACTCTATCGCGAGAACGAGAGGGCACCTCTCAACATACAGTTTGTAATAGACAAACTCGCAGGTGACAGCACCAAAGAAAAAAGCAAGCTCCCGAACATAAGAGTGAACCATATACAGCTGTACGACGGCTGCGCAAGTTACAATGTGGAGAGCGCCGAGGAGAGTGCAGAGGGGGCCTTTTCGCCCAAGCACATAGAGGTGAAGAATATTGCGTGCAACCTATCGCTCAAACGACTGAGCAGCGACACTCTGAGCCTCTACATCCGTTCCATAAGCGGACGGGAGAGTTCCGGCATAGAAGTAAGGAAACTGCGCGCCAGGGTTAATGCCAACACCGAAAGCATACGAATAGAGGATTTCCGTTTGGAATTGCCGCAGAGCAAGCTGCGTGCCCGCCAGCTCACACTCAAAAGCAACGGGAAAAGAGCGTTTGAGATAGATGGCGAGATATACAGCAACGCCATTGTGCCATACGATTTCAAGGCACTATGCCCGGCACTTGCAGCCGACTTGCCGGCATTGAGCCTGCGCATAAAAGCCAAAGGAAACAGCAAAAAGAGCAATGCCACCCTCTCTATCGAGAGCGCCGACAACAGTCTGTCGTTCAGAACCGATGCAACAATAACCAACAGCCTCAACAGCGACAAACGCTCAATCGATATAAGAATTGCCGAAGGCAGGGCCGAAAAAGCCGCCATCGGACATATACAAAAGATAGCAAGTGACACCACCGGCAGCCTCGACATTCTCAAGCGCATAGGTACCATAAATATCACTGCCGATGCAAGATACGCCGACGGGGAACTGCTGGGCGACATAGCCATTGCAACAAGCCGTGGAAACATCGACTGCAACCTATTCCTGGACAAAGCAAGGAACTACCGCACCACCCTGCAGGCTGCCGCAATAGATTTGGGCAGAGTGCTGCAAGAGGATGAGTTGGGCCTGTGCAATGCCGAATTCACAGCCAACGGCACACTTGGCGCAGGGAATACCCCCGTCGGCTCGTTCCTGTCAAACATCAGCGAACTGGAGTACAAAGGATACACCTACTCGCCCATTACTATACAAGGCAGCCACGGAGAGAACGAATTCTCCACCACCGCCACATTTACCGACAAAAACGCCTGTGGCGAGATAGACTTTTTCACTATAGACAAAGAGGGAGCACGGGAATTCAGGCTCAAAGCCAGGATAGACTCGTTGCGATTGCACGAGATAAACATAAGCGACAAGGGCGAAGGATGCCTTTCGGCAATACTGGAGGGCAACTACGAAATATCCGACCACGGCAAGTCGCAGCTCGATGCACGTATATACAACATAACCCTTGCCACAGCCGACGAACGCAAATCGTTGCGCACACTCCACATAACGGACAACAACCTGTCCGACACCCGCCTGCTGCTCCTCTCGTCCGACTTTATGGATATGAACATTGCCGGGCACTTCAGCTACAAAGGTATAGCAAACACATTCACGAACATACTGCAAACCCACCTGCCCGCGCTTGCAGGCAGCACCGTCAAGAGGAATGCAGGAAACGAATACAGTTTCAAGATTGACATTAAGGAGACCGCCTGGATAAGCGACTTGTTAGGCCTGCCGTTTACCATAAACGAGCAATCGAGCATTGTAGGCAGTTGCGACGACAACCGCCGTCTCTTCTATCTCAATGCACAACTGCACAACTGCGACATCGACGGGCGCAAATATCGCAGCATAGATGCCACAGCCATATCGACGGACGAAAAAATCACATTCAACGCCAAAGCTGCGGTGCCACAAGTATTGGCAAAGAAAATCCTATACGACAATGCCGAAAACGATATGGCGATAAACATAGGTTGCAGTGCCGGCGAAAACCGCATTAGCAGCAACATACATTGGGAGCGCCACGCACAACCTATAGGCAACGGAACATTCGGGATGGATGTTACGCTTGCCAAAGGCAATAACGGGAATGTGGCATTCGAAGCCGACATAAAACCCAACAAAATAGTTTACAACAACACACCGTGGGAGCTACTCCCCTGCCACATTGCAAGCGACGGCAACAGCTACACGATAGACCGCTTCAGCCTGCAGAGCGACAAGCAATGGTTGAAGATAAATGGCGTTGTGGGAGGGCTTGAAGAGGACCTGCTCACAATAAACCTCAAAGATATAGGTGTGGAGGATATTTTGGACCTTGTAAATTTCCATTCGGTAGATTTCGGTGGCAGAGCCACAGGCGACATCTACCTGTCGCGTATGTTGCAGAGCCCCCAATTCAGCAGTGAACTTAATGTAAAGAATTTCTCCTTTGAGGAGGGATATATGGGCGACCTTGATGTAAAAGCTGTCTGGAAAGAGGAGGACAAGGCGGTACACCTCACAGGCGACATATACGACATAAACAACTCGCACACCGTGGTTAACGGTTTCGTATCGCCTGCCAACGACACAATCAATCTGCGAGTAGATGCCGACCGCGCCAGGGTTGAGTTCCTCAACAGTATGCTCGAAGGAATATTGTCGGAGGTTGACGGCACGGCTACGGGAACAATTTCGGTTGTGGGCCCGCTTGGCGACCCCAACCTCATAGGTGACATACGCGCCAACGGCTCGCTTAAACTCAACGTCACAAACACCAAGTACAAGATGATTGACGGCCTTGTGAATCTCACATACAACAAGATGGCTTTCAACAACTTCCCAATAGCAGATATGTATGGCAACCGTGGTCGGATAAACGGCAGCGTAGACCATAACAGCCTTAGCGACTTCACCTGTACACTCAACGTAAACGCAGAGAACCTCCTGGCCTACCACACCGAGGACTTCAGCGAGCTACCCTTCTACGGCACTGCATTTGTAACCGGCACAGCCAACCTCACAGCCGACGACCGCGGCATCTTCCTGCACGCCAACATAAGCAGCAACGAAGGCTCGTCGTTTGTCTACGATGCCGGCACCACCGGCAGCGTTACCAACAACAATTTCATCACATTTACCGACAAAAGCAAAAGAGTGCAGCACATAATAGAGAAGGAGAAGAAAGAGGCACGCAGAAGCAGCCTGCTCAGCCGTCTGAACCTCGAATTCATTCTCGACATCACGCCCGATATGCAGCTAAAAGTTTTTACAAACGTAAAAACCGGCGACTACATCGACCTATACGGCGAAGGCCCCATAACAGCCATATACGACGAAAAGGATGGGTTCAGTATGAAGGGAAGGCTCGACCTGCACCGTGGCACATACAAATTCACGATGCAGGATATATTCCCCAAGGAGTTCGATATCATAAAGGGGAGTACGCTCGCATTCGACGGCAACCCCTTCGATGCCGAACTGAACCTAAAGACAAAATATCTGGTGCCGAGCGCATCGCTCAGCGACCTGGACCCCGAGGGACGACGCCACAAGAGCGTGAAGGTAAACTGTCTTATGGACATCACAGGCAAGTTGGAGGCACCGCAACTCAGCTTCGACATTGAGCTACCCGATGCCAACGAAGAGCAGCGCGAACTGCTGGCAAGTGCCGTAAACACCCCCGAGCAGAAGAATATGCAGTTCATATACCTTATGGGTATAGGCAAGTTCTACACATACGATTACAACCGCAACAACAGCGGCACCGAAAGCTCCACAGCGATGGAGTCGCTCATATCAAACACCATTTCGGGGCAGCTCAACAATATGCTGTCGCAAATCATCGACAACCGCAACTGGAACATATCGGGCAACTTCAGCAGCAGCGAACGCGGGTGGAACAGTATGGAGGTTGAAGGCATACTCGAAGGCCGCCTGCTCGACAACCGCCTGCTCATAAACGGTAACTTCGGCTACCGCGAAAACCCTATGGCCAACACCAATTTCGTGGGCGACTTCGAGGTACAGTGGATACTCGACGAAAACGGCAAGGTGAGCCTCAAGGCATACAACAAGACCAACGACCGCTACTTCTCGGAATCGACACTCACCACACAGGGAGCAGGCATCATACTGCGCCACGACTTCAACGAGTGGATTTGGTGGCTCAAAAACAGAAAGAAAAATAGAGAAAGCAACAAACAGAGCGAAGAAACTGAAAAATAGTGCTATCTTCGCACATAATAACAATATAAAAAAGATATAGCAATGAGAAATTTCATAACCGTAAACGACATAGGCGACTTGAAGAGCGCCATAAAGGAGGCATTGGAAATAAAAGCCGACCGCTTCAAATACTGCGAGCTTGGCAAGAACAAAACCCTTATGATGGTATTCTTCAATTCCAGCCTTCGCACCCGTTTGAGCACCCAAAAGGCAGCGCTCAACCTTGGGATGAACGTAATAGTGCTCGACATAAACCAGGGCGCGTGGAAACTGGAGACCGAGCGCGGCGTGATAATGGACGGCGACAAGCCCGAACACATTCTGGAGGCAATCCCCGTAATGGGCAGCTACTGCGATGTGATAGGTGTGCGCTCGTTTGCCCGTTTCGAGAGCAAGGCAGACGATTACAACGAGGTAATACTCAACCAATTCATCAAATATTCGGGCCGCCCCGTCTTTTCAATGGAGGCAGCAACCCGCCACCCCCTGCAGAGCTTTGCCGACCTCATAACCATTGAGGAGCACAAGACCAAAGAGCGCCCCAAAGTGGTGCTCACCTGGGCACCCCACCCCAAGGCACTGCCGCAGGCCGTTCCCAACTCGTTTGCCGAGTGGATGAATGCCGCCGATTACGATTTTGTAATCACCCACCCCAAAGGCTACGAACTCGACCCCGCCTTCGTGGGCAACGCCCGCGTGGAATACGACCAGATGAAGGCGTTTGAGGGAGCCGATTTCATATATGCCAAGAACTGGGCAGCATACACCGGCGACAACTACGGCAAGGTTATCTGTACCGACCGCAGCTGGACCGTGAGCGAGCGCCAAATGGCCGTCACCAACAACGCCCATTTTATGCACTGCCTGCCCGTGCGCCGCAATATGATTGTAACCGACGAGGTGATAGAGAGCCCCCGCTCACTTGTGATACCCGAGGCTGCCAATCGCGAGATTTCGGCCACCGTGGTACTTAAAAGAATAGTAGAGAGCCTCTAACAAAACACAGGCGCATTATAAAACAGCTCACAAGTTTGTTCCATTCAACGTTTTTTCATACATTTGCAAAGCAATGAATATTGCAATGCATTTATAAGAATCGTTTAACCTTATCCACGATTGAGAATCTGGACAATTCTTCAGTACAGGATAAAGGAACAATGCTTCTTTGGCGTGTTATATATCACAGGTTTGTGGTACAACATATCGTCAAAGTCGTGAGCTGTTATCTTTATATGTACTATGGCAGTCCAGAGCCTTCAATCGTTATAAAGTTAGCAGGCTCACGATTTCTTTTACACACCTAATTAGCATTTGAGTCTGATGCAAATATACATTTGCAATGAAGCTTTTAGGTTGTTATTTTACCACTTTCTTCCTTGCCATTTCCATTTCGGCACAAACGTTGGTTGACGGGCGTGTTGTATCACATCAAAGTACAGGTACACACAATGCCACAAATGATTACATTCGTTTATACCAGAACTACATAAGCGAATTAAAAGGCGCCCGTTGCGCAATGTACCCCTCTTGTTCCAATTATGGGTTACAGGTTTACAGCGAGAAAAATTTCTTTGAGGCTTGTACTCTTATTTCCGATAGACTCATAAGATGTGGTCAGGACCAAAAGCTCTATGACAAAACATACGAATACGGATATAGGAGTTTATTGGATACCCCATACTACGGAGAGCAAAAAATAAAGAAATCATTACCAAGGGTTGAAATTCTAAAAAGCACAAAAGATTCAACCATACTATTCATAAATCATTTAATAAATGAAAGAGAGTATTCCTCAGCTCTTTTAGAAATTGAGCGAATACATTATACGAATGGGAGATTTACACCTACACTATTTCTAAAAAGACTACAATGCCTGCGTGGACTTGGGCGAAATGAAGATGTTCTATATGAATATCATATAAACACATCAACAAACATAAAAGAATCGCCCGATATTCTATTTGAGGTAGCGCTGAACAACTACCTGCTTGGCAACTACCCTGTAGCTATTGAGCATATGCAGACTATAAACGATAAAAGTCCGCTATTCTTGAAATCAAGCATATTACGCGCCTTGTCATCTGCTAACGACAAGGATTATCAAAACAGCAAAAACATATTTGCAGAATTATCGGGCACATACCCCGAAAACACCTCCTTAAAAAAGAGCATACATCTTATAGAAAAATTATCGAAAAAGAAGGAAAAAAGCCCTGCTGTTGCAAGAATACTATCCATTATTCCGGGAGCAGGCTATCTATATGCAGGGCACAAGGGCAGCGCTGCCACATCGCTGCTTATCAATAGTTTACTTATGTATGCAACATACACAAGCATAAAAAGCGATAATTATGGTGTTGCCGGCATTATGGGGTTCTTTTCACTTTCGTTTTACATTGGCAACATAAATGGCGCGGTCAGAAGCGCAAAACGTTATAATGAAAAAACAAAGAATGATATTATTTCAGAAATAGAGAGAACCAACAATATTTTTAACTTCTAATCTTATCACTATGTTTACACAAATCAAAAACTCAATTATCGGCAAAAGCACTGCTATTCTTCTTGCCTGTTCAATCTTTTGTATGTCATTCACTACAATGAACGATTCAAATG
Source organism: Bacteroidaceae bacterium (assembly GCA_017503645.1). Lineage (GTDB taxonomy): Bacteria > Bacteroidota > Bacteroidia > Bacteroidales > Bacteroidaceae > HGM04593. The sequence continues at coordinate 23,201 of JAFVSR010000092.1, forward strand.
TAGTAACACTCAAATCGGGTACACCGGTTGCATTAGAGCTTATATCAACCGTCAAGTCCAATAAAGCCAAAAGCGGACAAATGGTTGATTTCAGAGTAATAAACAACGTTAAAGCCGGTAACACAATTGTAATTCCTGCCGGTTCAATTGCAAAAGGACAGGTTGTTGAAGCAGACAAAGGCGGTATTTTCGGACAACCCGGGGAGTTAAGAGTAGTTATAAGAAATGTTACAGCAATAGACGGAACCAATGTTCCTTTGATGGGAACTGAATTTAACGAAGAAGGAAAGGACAAACTCGTTGTATCGGTCATTGGAGGCTTGTTTTGCATATTACCGCTCTTCATGAAAGGAGGTAAAGCAGAAATGCCGGCCGGTACACAATTACAATCAACCGTTCTTTCTGACACCGAAATTACTATTGACTAAATATCGTATACACTCTCTATTTAATTAAGGAAGCCTTCGGGCTTCCTTAATTTGTATATAATAGATTATAAGCCTTTATCTTGATAAGAAGCTATGTGGCGTAAGTGCAGTAAGGCGTGGCCGCCCGTGGTCACGTGAACGGGAGGGGCCCACAGCGAAGCGATGGGAGGGATAGCACTCGCAGGGTGCGTACCTTAAGGCACTTATGCCACATAGCTGTTTCACGCCTTTCAACGTTCAACAAGACATTCATTCTTTACACAAATAATTTCGGCCGACGATATTTGCTCATAAAGAATAAAAATATACTTTTGCACACAATTATGGGGGCTACGCTTATATTCATATTCTTGTTAACCATCGTCGCCAGCTTCATACAAAGAGCAAGCGGCTTTGGGTTTGGAATATTTGTGATGATGTTCTTCCCTTTCATTCTGCCATCGTACGGCGAGGCAACCACCCTATCGGGCCTGCTTGCGGGAACAACCGCCCTCTTCATAACACTGCGCCACTACAAACAGATATGCTGGCGCAGTGTTGCCATTATAATAGTGTTCAACATAGCGGCATCCTATTTTGCCATAGAATTCATATCCTCCATTGGCAATGACGCGATGAAACGCTGTTTGGGCGTGGCATTGGTGGCCGTGTCGCTCTATTTCCTCTTTTGGGAGAACAAAATATCGTTGCTGCTGCACTCAAAGAGAGCACGTGCCATCATAGGCACCATAAGCGGCATTATGGGTGGAATGTTCGCAATGCCCGGCCCACCCGTGGTACTCTACTGCATAGGAGCCATAAAGGACAAAATGCAGTATATGGCCACTTTGCAGGCACTTTCGGTGGTGTTCAACCTCTTCTACACCACATTCCGCATAAAGGCAGGCTTTTTAACCGACAGCACCATCACCTACTGGGCAATAGGCTGCGGCGGCATACTCATAGGCTCGTTCATAGGGGCGTGGTGTTTCAAGAGAATAAGCCGCAACACGCTCAAAAAATCGGTTTGCATTCTTATGATTATAAGTGGCATAATAGCCATTTTATAATATTTCCAAGCACATTTTCCATAAAAAACAGGCCGTTAACCTTTATTAACTATAAAAATTAGTTTGCCAACTAAAATTTTTAGTTCTTTGCACCCAACTAAAAAATATAGTTGACAAATAACACCCGACCTATGAATAAAGGATTGACAAAAAGAGAGGAGGAGATAATGAATATCTTCTGGGCCAAAGGCCCCCTGTTCGTGAAAGAGCTCATACCGTTTTTCGACGAGCCCAAGCCCCACATAAATACTTTATCGACCATTGTGCGCGGCCTTGAGGAGAAGGGATACATAGGCCACACAGCATATGGCAACACCTATCAATACTATGCCGCAGTGAGCAAAAACGAATATGGCAGAAAGAGTTTGAAGGATATCGTGAGCCAATATTTCAAGAATTCCTACCTCGGTGCGGTGTCGTCGCTTGTGGAAGAAGAGAAGATTTCTCTCGAGGAGCTCACCGAACTCATTGAAAAGGTAAAAAAGCAGAAATAAAGACCGCCCCACCACTCAAAACCACCCGCTATGGAAGCACTCCTTATTTATTTACTGAAATCGGCCACGCTGCTCACGGTTTTTGTGGCGCTCTTTGTGGCACTTATGCAGCAAGAGACCTACCACAAGCTCAACCGCTTTACGCTGCTTGCAATTATTGCCCTCTCGCTTTCCCTGCCGCTTGTGAATTTAGGCATAGAGACACCCTTCTCGCGTCTTTTTTCAGAAGAACCCGCGACAACCACAAGCGAAACAGGCATAGGATTTGTAAGCACCGGAATACTCACCCCTGCACAAACAGCACCCACAGAACCCACTGCCACTATTGAGTGGAGCAGTATAGCAGTTGCAATATATCTTATAGGGGTAATGATACTGCTTGCGCGCCTTGTAATTATGTACACAGGGCTTGCAAGAATCATCAAGCGAGGCACACCCACACCTGCCGAGGAATACACAAGCGAAAGGATACATCTGCGGGTGAGAGAGGAAGAGGAGATAAAGCCTTTCAGTTGGTTCCGCTATGTGGTAATAAACAGAACCGACCTACGGGAGAGCGGGCGCGAGATTATCACCCACGAAGCCGCGCACGCACGCTCCTTACACTCAATGGACATTGTTGTAACAGACCTTCTTATACTATTACAGTGGTTCAACCCAATGGCGTGGTTCACAAAATACTGCATAAAGAACATACACGAATACGAGGCCGACGAGGCTGTCATAAACAGCGGAACCAATGTAGAACGATACCAGCAAATGATAATAAAAAAAGCCGTTGGCGCAAGGCTCTACTCTATTGCCAACAGCTTTAATCACAGTTCAACTTTTAAACGTATAACTATGATGTGTAAGAAAAAATCGAACAAGTGGAGGTGTACAAAAGCACTGTACATACTCCCTGCGGCAGCTATTGCCGCGCTGCTCTTTTCGCAGCCCGAGAGTGTGAACGCCGTCGAGCAACCGAGCGATGGCAAAGTTACGGAATTTGTTGCAAACAACCAAACGGAAATGCCTGCAACCGCACCAAGCGAGAGCGCCGCAAACAGGCGCAAGGTGGCAGCAGTGGGCGAGGTAAAGCACACGCAGCCGAGCGACACCACACAGGTATATCAGGCGGTGGAGCAGATGCCACAATTCCCCGGTGGCTCAAACGGATTGATGACATACCTTCGCAACAGCATCATCTACCCACAGGAGGCGCGCGATGCCAATATACAGGGTAAATGCTTTGTAACCTTTGTTGTAGATAGCAACGGCAAGATAAAGGATGCCCGCGTGCAAAAAAGCAGCGGCAACGAGGTACTGGACAAAGAGAGCGTGCGCGTGGTTGAGAGTATGCCACGCTGGACACCCGGCAAGCAGAACGGCAAAAATGTGGCGGTGCAATACACCCTGCCCATTATGTTCCGCCTGCAAGGCTCCCCGCAACCCAAGACCAACAAGGATATGCTGTTGCTGGACAAGGAGTCGCCCCTGCTTATCATAAACGGCGCGGTATACGAAGGCAATGCAGGCATCATCAACAACATAAAGGAAGAGGATATTGAGAGCATAAATGTTCTCGAGGAGGAAGCAGCCACAAAACTGTACGGCGAAAAGGGTAAATATGGTGCCATCATGCTTGAACTTAAAAGCAGCAAGGAGCCGCAAATGTACCAATTCAATGTAGGCATAAAGCCGGACAATGCGACACCGGAGAAATTCGACACCCCGGGAGCAGAGTTCATTGGAGATACAAGCGACCTGCAATTGGGCAACAGAAAGATGGTGCTTGAGAGCGGGCTCACCGAAGGGAGTGTTACAATAGAATTCAATGTGGAGACCGACGGCACCATCACATTTGCCAAGGTAACAAAGAGTTCCGGCAACAACGCCGTGGATAGCGAGGCGTTAGCACTCATCTACAACACCCAAAAGAAATGGAAACCCGCCACAAAAGATGGCAAGCCAGTGCGTTCGAGGCCCTCATTAACACTCACTTTCTCAAAAAAGGGATAAGGAGGCACAAAAAAATCATAACGTAAAAAAGAATGGAGATGACTAAAAAGTGTATTTTTGCGTTACGCTTGCCTTCAAAATCCTCATTTACGCCCAGTAAACTGCGGTTTTTCAGGCTGCGCAAGCCTTAAACTACATCTTTTTATTCATCTCCCTGAAAATGAGGCTGCTAAAA
>JAFVSR010000093.1 GCA_017503645.1 Bacteroidaceae bacterium
CCCGACCTCAATGGAGCAAAACACACCCTTTCAAAAGAGATTGAGGGGAAGATTGCCATTGTTGACTTCTGGGCATCGTGGTGTGGTCCTTGCAGACGGACGTCTATGAGTTTCATTCCATTGTACAACAAATACAAGGATAAGGGATTCACTGTCGTTGGAGTGGCAAGCGAACTGGATAGTGAAAATATGAGGTTAGCCGTGGAGAAAGACGGTTATCCTTGGCTCAACCTGCTCGCACTGCGAGGTGTGGACAATATTTGGGAACGGTACGGCATTAGGGCTGCCGGAGAGGTGTTCCTTGTAGATAAAGACGGAACTATTCTTGTAATAGGAGCAACCGCCGAGGAGGTAGAACAGATACTAAAAGAAAGATTATAATTTGTAAGCATAAAATGTTTATGAAAAAACCATTCTTAACCTTAATCGTTGCATTTGCTACCGTATGTGGCTTTGCGCAGGAAATAGCAAATACCTATTGGCGTAACAATGCCACTGGCGATTGGTTTATAGGAATTGCTGATAAGTATATTATATATGACTGCCGTTTTTGGGAAATAGAGGACATAGGGCAAGAGAAAGACCGCTACACACTCACTGCAACATGTGACGACGAAAGACTTGACATTGCCATAGGCAATTTGAAGAATGGTGCCCGTACAATCAAAGTCGGCGATTCAAGGGCTGTAAAGTGCAGCCCCATAACCACAGCCACCTTGCCCGATTACCCTGTAAAAGATACTCGCGTAGGTTTTAAGGACAACGGCTACGCCTTGGGCGACAGTGTTACAATCGTCGGCTGGCTCAAGGATATGCCTGCCGAGGCCTTGCAACGGGGTGGCAACGAGTTTGAGGTGTCTGTGCATAACATAATAGCACGTAACTTAGACGATGAAAGTTTCTACGATAAAATGGATTCCTTGGGGCGTTTCACCATTAAGATGCCGTTGATGAACACCTCACAAGTATATATGGATTGGAAAAGAACAACGAAGGTTAGCGTGCTGGAACCGGGTGAAACATATTTCTTTCTCCACGATTTCGGTACAGGGCAGAAACTCTTTATGGGCAGCGATGTGCGCTTGCAGAACGAGCTACTTGCCTATCCCGCCTCTTCTATGTATGAGCGTATGGAGCACGAGTATGCCACGCAGGAGCAGGCTATGGAGTTCTTGCACCACGTAAAGGAGTGCGGACGTCGATATAATGCCGAACTGCAAAAGAGAGTAGAGGAGCATCCAATGTTGTCGCGCCGATATATCGACTATCTCACAGGCTATTATCGTGCCGGGATGGGCGAGAGCCTTATGCAAGGGATGTACAGTGTTGAAGGCGACAAACTGCCCACTGAATATATCGCCTTTGCCGACTCTCTTTGGAACAGTATGATAGCACCGTTATCCACCGATGGGTTTTCAACGTTGTGCAGCCCTAAAAGCCTCTACCGCGACTATCTCCGTTTCTTTACGGATTATATGTATTATAAAGTACAGAATATGCCGGAACAGGAAGGCTCTGTGGCAAAGACAATACAACGTCTTGCTGTAGAAGGTGCAATCTCGCTCGATGAGAAACAGGCCTGTGCTGTGAATAGTTACGATAGTGAACTTGAAAAGATGAAGGCACAACTTGCAACACTTGACGGTGAGGCGGAGAGAGAAAAACTTATAAGCGAATTCAATAATAGCGAAATTGCTTATATTATAAACGATGTGTGGAACAGTAATGCCGATGCAATAATAAGGGAATTTGCTGTCAAAATTCCGCAGCATGCGATAAGCAGTCTGCCAAACAACAAGGAGATATACGATATTTATATGGCCGGCATCATCTGGAACGAAATAAACAACCGCCGCATTCCCCTACCGGCAGATGTGATTGAGTGGGCAGAGGAGAATATATCGACACCGGCTGCAATAAACAAGGTGGTGGAGATGCAGAACAGATATCTTGTTTTGCAACGTCGTGCACTATCAGGTAGCGAAAGCCTGAAAACCAACGACGAGGTTAAGAATATAAGCGACGGAGAAAAAATACTACGCAAGCTCATTGAACCATACAAAGGCAAGTTTGTATTGGTCGATGTGTGGGGAACATGGTGCAGTCCCTGCAAACGGGCTCTTTCGCACAGCAAGGAACTGTATGAGAGAATGGCGCCGTATGATATGGTGTCCCTTTACCTTGCCAACCGCAGCGATGAGGATAGCTGGAAAAATGTAATAAAGGAGTACAATGTAACAGGCGAGAATGTGGTACATTACAACTTGCCTGCATTGCAACAGAGTGCTGTGGAGCGTTTCCTCGGAGTAAACAGTTATCCCACATACAGGCTCATAGACCGCAACGGCAATCTGCTTGACGTAAATGCCGACCCAAGAGACTTAAATGTATTTGAGAATTTAATAAAGATGATAGAATAATTACATTCAGTTATGAAAAATTTCATTGTAACCACACTGTTATGCTGTATCTCGTTTTGTGCAACAGCGCAAAAAAACGAAACCGTAGAGTATCCCTTTTTCCGCACAAAGAACACACGTGTATTTGACATAACTAAAGTAACCACAAGCAAGGAATATACCGCGCTCGAGGTCTATTTCTATGCAGCCGATAGGGTAAAAGTAATTAGCACAAGTATCCTCACCGGTAACAGCAGTGGCAAGAAATATAAATTGTTGCGCAGCGAAGGTATAGATATAGACCAAGAGACCGCATTGCCGGTAGGTGGTTATATGAAAGCAACCCTCTACTTTGAGCCATTGGATGCAGCCGACCGCTCATTCGACTTTTCCGAGGGAGAGAACGTACCCAATGGTTGGGAAATTACAAACATATCGCTCGCCCCTTACAGCCTCAAAAAGGTATTGGAAAAAGATAAAAAGTGGGGAAAAAAGAGTGTGTCGCCATTCGCACGTGAATATTGCAGCGACAGCATAAGGATAGAACTCGACATTAAAGATAGCGACGAAAAAATCGAAATGTATTATATGCACGGCCTGAGCTTTGTCAATAGAAAATTCTCCAACGGCAGATATTCATACTCCATACCGGCGTTTAACACAATTACTATAATCGCATATTTCCCCAATAACGAATATAAGAGGTTAGTGGCATCGCCGGGCGACAATATAAAAATTTCGTACGACGGGGCAAGCAGGCAGGCAAAGGCAGTTACTGCCGATAACGAGATGCAACGCTGCATAGACGAATATGACAGATACAACCGGGCAAGTGGAATATATGAGTCTCCCGTGGGCTATGCGTTGGCGCCACAGCAACTGTTCTACGACAACATTGCGGGAACGCTCAAGCGCAATATGATGCGCTTGCAGAATTTCATTGACGAGCGTCCCGGTTTCAATGAAAAGGCTGCATATTTTCTGCGCACAAACATAAAGACAGAAACGCTGCGTGATTTGCTTCAGTATCGCTTCAACATACGCGAGCAGCAACAAAAATGTTTCTCAAAAGAGACTATGGCACTTATCGATGAACTGTTTACCGATATTGTCAATCCGCTTACAATGAGTATAAGTTTTAACAGGATTATGATAGACTATGCAGGTTACCGGAATGACCTATGGATGCGAGGATTAAGAGTGGCGCTAAATGTAAACACATCAGATGCACTGCGCACACTAAACAGCATAGGAGAAATAAAACTCAGTAAAAAAGAGATAGAGACAATAGAACAAGGGAATTATCTGCTGAGTCTCCCTCTTGCAATAGCCCTTAATATGGTAGATGACACCGTAAAAGCCGCGCAGGAACTGAAAGATTCCACAATAGTAAACAAGCGTTACAGTGCCTTGCTCAAAAAATATGGCATTGATAAATTGACAAAGAGTGAGATAGAGAACTATTCCACGGCCTATAATTATCTGAAAGTAGGAGATGGAATAAAATCCCTCCCCATAACCGATGAGGATAAGAAATTTGCCGTAACATTCATAAATTACGAAGAGCTGTCCGATGGTAACAAGTCGCTTAACGACACAATATTAAATATTGCTATGCGTGGGCTCGAGGATTTTGCCCCTGCTCGGCATCTGGTAGAGCAGAATAACTATATGCGTAAATTGGAGGCACAGGAATTGGAGGTGAAATATCTGCGTAATTGCGCCGAGCTCACCCCCGAAACGCTTAAAGCCGATTCGCTCCTTGCTTCAATACTGGAGCCACATAAGGGAAAAGTGGTGTATGTCGATTTCTGGGGCACTTGGTGCAGCCCCTGCAAAGAGCAGATGAGCTATGTGCCCGCAGTGAAAGAGGCGCTTAAAGGCAAAGATGTGGTTTTCCTATATTTTGCCGACAACAGCCCCGAAGATGTGCGGCAGACAATCGTCAAAAGATTTGGTATTTATGGCGAAAACACATTCCACTATAACTTGCCCGACGAGCAGCAGCATTCGCTAAAAGAGCTGTTGAACATAAATAGTTTCCCCACCTATCTGCTGTTCAACAAGGAGGGTAGGTTGGTTAGCCGCACTGCACCGCGCCCGCAGCAGAAGGATATGTTGCTGAACGAAATACAACGTCTTCTTGATGAGTGATTTATATGAAACTTTGTAAAAACAAAATACAATGAAAAAAGTACTTACATTATGCACCCTGTTATTTGCTGTGTTTGCATGCAGCTATGCGCAGCAAATAAAGAAAAACGCACCCGTGTTCGACGACTATCTGCCCCTGTTGCAGCAGGCAGGGTACAATGTGTTTACCTACGATATTTCGGCATTAAAGGACACAACGTACAACATCACATTCATCATTCGCGAGTATGCCCCCGGCAAGCATCTGCAAGATAAAGAGTCGCGCATAGG
>JAFVSR010000094.1 GCA_017503645.1 Bacteroidaceae bacterium
AACGCCCCGTGTGCCGGAACCTTTTGTTTCTTTTCAGTTATGAAAAGAAAGGATAAAAAGAATTAAACAAAGAAAGGCTCACGGGCTACCGAGGGGTAGAAAGAAAGTGACTTGATTTTATTTTGTATGCTCGCCCAAACCATCCGTGTGACTGCCTCTACGGGAATAAATTGAACATAACCGCTGTAGGAGTACACATTGAACGCAGTTACTGTAGGGGCACACCCGCGTGTGTGCCCGCGCACAACCTATCTTAATATAGGTTAAAATTAAAATAAATAAGGAAAAAGAGAAAATAGATAAATTTATTTTATTACATTTGCCACGATAAATAGTGTGCCGTAATATGTCGCAATATATACCTTATATATATTAACGCGAACACAAAAACAGGAGATTTCTTACATATGTTCGAGATGACATAGTACACAGGGAAAAACTTACGAACAATTAACCTAAATTTAACCAATATGAAAATTAAAACTTTACTTTCAACATTACTTGTAATGTTTGCAGCCGTTTCTGTGACGGCACAGATAGAATCGGGTAAAGTGTACCGTATGGTAAACAAGATGTATGGCACTGTAGCTGCCGAAAGCGCAGTGAACAACAACATCAACTGTGAAAAGAGAGGTACAAATACCGATTGGCAACAAATGTGGCTCATTACCGAAGCTGCACCTTCGTCGTCTTATTACACAATTCAGAATGTTTATACAGGACGCAACCTTCACTTTGAGAACGGAACAAACCGCCCATTCTACACTGTAGCCGATAAGACATACGCTCTTTACATTAACGACAATAGTTCGGTATTCAGCGGTTGTTATACCATCACACAGACAAAAAACAGCAATTGGGCTATGCACTGCGCAAGCAACAGTGTGTGTGTACCCTGGAACTCCGATGCCGAAGCTACCAACTGGACCTTTGAGTTGGTAGATATTACTGGCGAGGAGATTGCTGAGGCACGTGGCATCTATGAGCAATTCAAGACAACCATTGAAAGCGAAAGCACTTATGCCACCGCTTTTGAGCCTTTCTTCGAGGATAAGGCCTGCACAGTTTTGAAGGCCGAATATGCCGCTATGAGCGACGACGAGCTGACCGCCGCAATGAGCAGCCTGCCCGCCGATTTGCAGCAGGTGGCACTGAAGGTGAAGAACGATTCTTGGAACACCGAGAAGATGGAGAAGGAGTTCCGCATATACGATTACAAGCCTTACAGCGACCCTCAAAAATGGTATAACATTCTATACACACGCCTTTACAGCCCGCTTGACAACCCCACAGGTATATGTTCTACAAGCAGCAGAAGCTATATGTATGTTTTTGTTGACGAGGTTCCCGAGGGTGCATACATACGCCTTACCGAGGTTGCCGGCACAGGATACACCACAGATGGTACAGACCTGCACGAAGGTCTTAACATTGTTCCTGCAGGCCTCACCGATGGATATTTGTACATAAGATACATTTGCGATACCGACATCGAGGGCAAAAAACTTGCCGACTACCCCGCCGTTAAAATCCACATTGAGAACGGTTATGTAAACGGTTTCTGGAGCAAGGAGCGTGGCCACACCAACGCAACTTGGAAACATATGCAGCAATATATGTTCGGGAACGAGGGCGCCATTCAGGCAAAAGGCGATTACGCACTGCTCAGTTTCCGCAAAAAGGAGTTTCTTGCAGCAGAAGCCTGCCCCGAAAAGATTGAGGAGCTTGTTGGTTTGTGGGACTTCTGGAACAAGACACAGCAATCAATAATGAAGCTCGACAAGTACTACCCTTGGTTCAACAACTTGCAGCTTGCTATGAGTGACGATGGAGGTTTTATGGATGCCGGTAACTGGCGTACACACTATAACAACAACACTCTTAGCACCATTTGTAACTACGACCTGCTTGTTGCCGATGCGGGAAGCACTTGGGGCCCCAACCACGAAATTGGTCACAACAACCAGTATGTTATTGAGATTGTAGGAACATCTGAGGTTTCGAACAACGGTTTTGCCAACTTCGTGACATACTACCAGGGCACACACACCAGCCGTGGACAGAATATGAGTTCTTGCATAAGTTCTTATGAGAAGAAGATTCCTTATGTATTGCGTGGCGAGAGCGCATACGGCACACAGCTCTTCAGTATGACACGTATGTACTTCCAGCTCTTCCTTTATGCACACGCTGCAGGCAAATGCCCCGACTTCTACCAACAGTTGCACGAGAAACTGCGTTACGACCGCCTCATTGGCTGGGGTGTAAATTCTTCGGACGTGAAAGACGAGAATGGTTATTACAAGAATTCTGTAAACGCCGTAAACGACCAGCTTAAATTTGCCGAGGCTTGCTGCGAGATTCTGCAGATGGACTTGAGCGAGTTCTTCGAGGCTTGGGGCTTCTTCATTCCCTTTAAGAATGGTTTTGTAGGCGACTACGGACACCACTGGGTGTACCTCGACGAGGAGGACGCCATTGCAAGCAAAAAGCGTATGCAACAGTACGAGAAGAAGGGTGGTCATCTCATTTTCCTTGAGGACCGCGTACGCCCCTACCCCAGACTCGATGGCAACGGCAACCGCAAGTCATATGCCAACTGGGACGGCGAGAGCATAGGCCAGGTAGGTAAAGTGGGCCAGTGGCAAGATTTCATCGACGAGAGCGTGAAGGCACAGGGCTACTACTACAACAACACCAACGGTAAGATAGTAATTGTGGGCGACGGCAACGAGAGCGGTGCTCTTGGTTTCAAGCTCTACAATGCCGACACCAACGAGTTGCTCACATTCAGCAACGGTGTTGAGTCTATGAAAAACCCCGATGTTATCGCAAGTATGACAATTCCTTTGTCTGCCGCCAATGCCAACCTGCGTGTTGTAGCAGCACAGGCCGATGGAACAGACTATATAATCCCCAGCGCAGCAGAAGGCCCCGAGGAGATGCAGCTTGCAGCCCTTGAGACATCTGTTACTAAAGTGAAGGTTCTCCTTGGCAAGAAGATGAGCAGCGGCAACGAGGTTGCCAAATATTACCCCGAGGCTCTTGCCACACTCGAGGCTGTATACAGCGAAGCAAAAGCAGCATTCGACAACAAGGACAACAGTGTACACTCATACGCCGAGTGGAGCGCAATGCTCGACGACGAGTATAACAATGTTGTAAACAACGATAAGGCACGCCTCACAATGGAAGAGGGTAACGTTTACTATATGTTCAATAGAAGCAAAAGTGCATTCTATTTGACCGAAAGTTCATCGTCTGTTGTAGGTTCAAAGAGTAACTCTACCGATGGCAAATACGCCGATGATACCAGAAAGCAATGGACATTGGAGTATAGCGGCACACCGGGCGAATATCTGTTGAAGAATGTGGGGGGCAAATACCTCTCATTCCTTGAGCTCGACAACAATGCTTATGCAGCAACAACAAACCCCGCTGAGGCAGTAAGAATGAAAGTTGACTACACTGCCGATGGTTATACATACATCACAAGAGCCGACAATGCAGCTTTGGCACTCGGTTACAACAGCAACGCTACACCCACAGCAATAGGTATCAGCCCCAACGAGGTTCGCGGACAGTGGAACGTGAGACTGCTCACCGACAACTCGGCTGCATTTGAGAGCGAGGAGATTGTGAAATTGATGGCAAGCGCCGAGGTTCTCCTCAACGAAGTGTGCGATATGAAGGCTTTTGAGCAGGGCAGCGAAACTGTATTGAAGGATAACATCAAGGCCGGCGATGCGACATTCCGCGACAACGTGGGTACTCTCTACAACACATACATAGCGGTTGATATGGAGAACACAGCCGAATATGCTCACTACATCAAAAACCTGCGTTTGGCACTTTACAACGTAGAGGGCAAGTACTCTGTAATGGCTCCCACAGTTGTGGGCAACGATTGCAACTTCTATTGGTACAAGATTGTGAGCGACGTAACAGGCCTTGCAATGGGCGTGAACTCAGCAGGCCGTGTAGTACTCGTTGACAATGCAGATGATGCTACCGATGATATCTTGTGGGCTGTGGTTCCCGCCGAGGACGGCACATTGCGTTTGTTGAACGCTTCTACCGAGACCTATATGCGCCGTTATGCAATTGGTACAAGGCCTCAGAACAGCTACTCTGTAAAGAGCAATGTAGATGATGTACCTGTATCGTTTGAGTTTGATGGCAGCACCACAAATATATTTACCGGTGATGGCTCTACCGCTATTGACACAGGCACAAGCAGCTTTGTTTCATACAACACCAAGGGTGTGACAAGCGGCTGGCACTTTGAGCTCGTGAGCATAGAGCAGAACGAGGAGCTTCACAAGAACCTCACAAGCATCGATGGCATTGTTGCCGAGGGTGCAGTTGCAGGTGGCGAGGCTATGTATGACCTCTATGGCCGAAAGATTCAGGCTCCTGTGAAGAACAGCATCTACATCAAGGGCAACCAGAAGGTTATTGCCGAGTAATTGATTGCAGATATTTCACTAAAAATACCGGCCGTAGCAGCTGCTACGGCCGGTATTTTTTTTGTATATAACCTGAGTTGGATATAAAATTTTCGCTATAAATTGGTATGTTTGTATAGTGTCTGTCATCTCGACCATACCTTAATGAAAAAAATCAAAAGAGGTTTTCGATGAGCTATGCGAATAACGTATGTAAGAGTTCTCTTTTTTGCAATGTTTTTGAGATTTTTTTCGGGTATGCCTTCAACAACACATCTCGTCGCTACGCTCAATCGAAATGACAGGTTCGCAATTTGAACGAGTTTATATCGGACTGACGTTAAAATAATTGTTATTTCTATCAACTCCTCGGTGGCCCTTGAGCCTTTCTTTGTATCTAATTTATTTTTATACGTTCTTTCATCGCGTGAAAGAACCAAAGCGCCCGGCACGCGCAAAAATCAGTCACAACAGCCTTCTGCTCACGAGTCGCAAGCGA
>JAFVSR010000095.1 GCA_017503645.1 Bacteroidaceae bacterium
AATTGTGTTTTTCATATTCTTTTTTGTTGTTTTTGGCAAAGATAATATAAATTACCCCCCCATATTTCATGTTTTTTAACATTTGTAGTGAAATTTTTACGTATTGTGCCCTTTATGGGTGGTAATTGTGTTTTGCGTTAAAAACAATATCTTTTGTGTGAAAAAACCTTCGTTTTTGAAAAAATAAATTTGCATCAGTGAAAATTTGTGAAAACAGCAAAATATTTATTAATCATTCAAAATATTCATTGTTATGAGAAAACATCTATTAACCTTCTTGTTCTTGATGTGCTCAATGGCCTTGTGGGCACAGAGCGGATGGAGCGATCCATCGAGTGAGTATCAGGAGCAAACTGTCGTGTACGTTAGCGTAGAATCTGCTTCACACGACATCTTTTCGGGCGTGACTGAACCTCAAGTCGCCGCGTTTATAGGCGACGAGATAAGGGCCTTGTCAACGTCTTATATGATGGCCGACAACGACAAGGTCTATGCACTTCGTGTGGGTGGTACCGGCGACGATGTTGATGCGCAAATCGATTTCAAGGTGTACGACCCTGTAAGCGGGCTTGTCTATCCTCTTGAAATGTATGATGAGTCGGGCGAGCAGCCTGTTATTACATACAAAGGCGATTTCACCTATGAAGAGAATCAGAGCATTCAGATTTTTAGAGGTTTGTTTACACCTGCCAACGAGATGCGCGTTACCTATTACGAGGATATCAACGCCATTCGTGTGAATGTGGGCGAGAAAATGACCGTGAGCGACGGTGCATTAATCGAGTATATCTTCAAGTCAGATACCAATGACGAGGAGATGCCGGCAACCACTCCCGAGGGTTCTATCACTTGGGACCTTACATCGATGGATGATGCGGGCCACCCTGCTTCCGATTATGTGACAATAGAGGAGGGTACCGATGTTATTACCGCCCATAATTCAACCCCTAACCCGGTGGTTGCAAGGGCTATTGCAGGTGGGCTTACTGCCGATGTCAATATCTTGGTGTACCAACCGGTGACAAGTATTGCCATTTCCGATGCCGACATCTATCTTGGCATGGGCCGTTTTGTTCCCGAGGTGGTATATAACAACAACGAGTCCGTTCCCACAACCCCCGGTGTTACATTTACCGTGGATAGCGAGGAGGTGGTTCAGATTGTTGGCGAAACAACCATCGTTCCCGTTGCTTTGGGTACCGCCACCGTTACCGCTGTGGCCAATGACAACCCCGATGCTGAAATAACATTCCAGGTGAATGTTTTGTCGGCATTGCAGGAGTTCTATTATGAAGGTAACATAGAGTTTACAATCTTCGACGAGTATTCAAAGGATATGACCGGCTATGTAAACGCTCCCATATTCCATTGGGTTTACGATGACAGCGGTGCTCCCGTGGTGGAACCCAATGAAGAATACACATTAACCTCGCTCGATCCCTCTATCGTGTTGGTTGGAACCGATGATACAGGTACGAAATACATTGTTACAGCAGTGAAGAAGGGTGTAGCCACTCTGAAATTTACAAGTAAATATGACACAAAAAAGAGTATTGAGGTTGAGGCTGTTATCAGACAGGCCGTATATGATGCCGCAATCACCACCATAAACGGTGAGTCGGTTGAGGGTGCCGAAACACGCCCGATGGCCGATGTGTACGTGGGCGAGGAAGTTACTGCTGTGGCAGAACTCACTCCCGCCGATGCCGATTTCAATAGCTTTGAAATGCGCTTCGTAAACAACGACGGTATGGAAATCCAGGGTTACAAGGACTATGTAACGGTTAACAGTACAGAAGTTGTCAACGGTGTGTGCACAATGAATTTCACTTTTGCAATGCTCCCCGCCGAAGATTTCTATCTGCAGGTGTTTGTAGATGGTATGCGAATGGAAGGCAATGTGCTGCTTAACGTATATAACAGGGTAGAGAATATCGACGTTTCATTGCAACCGGAATATTGGATTGGCGAAAGCGCCCAGGTGCTCGATTTCAAATATGATGTAACACCCGATGATGGTGTTAAGAACGACCGCTTTACCGTGGTGTCTTCAGCACCTGCCGTGGCAGAAATCATATATAACGATGAAACCGGTGTTTATGAGCTGCACGCATATGCTCCCGGTGATGTGGCATTCACATTCACCAGCGACGATAACCCCGATGTAGTGGTTGAGCATTATACTGTTATCAAGCGCAGACCCACAGGTGTAAACATTGTGAGCGTAGCAGGGCAGGTAATAGACGAAGGCTCAAACGGAGTGCAGGTAGCTGTCGGTCAGGTTGTTGAGGCTGTTGCGCAGGTAGAGCCGGGCGATGCAAATGTAGATACATTTGAAATGTTCATAGTAAACGGCAACTTAGAGCAGCTTGGCGATGCCGAGGTTGAGATTATAAGCACTAATAGGAGCGACGATATGAGAACCTGCGTATTAAGGTTCCGCTTTATCACCGTGCCCGAGGGCCGTGCATTGGTCAATGCTGTTGTGAACGGGGATATCAGCGACCAGGTTCCTCTCTTAGTGGTTCAGTCGGTAAACAAGATTGTACTTTCCGAAACGGAAAAGACTATATGGTATGGAAATGCCGAAATGCCGGAATTCTCCATTACAGCAACTGCTTACCCCGAAGATGCCACAAACAAGAATATTCTTGTAGCGGTAAACGATAATTTTGCAATTGAATACACCGGCTACGACGATGTAAAGGGTGTTCACAACTTCCGCGTGAACGGCAAGGGCGACGCTGTTATCACATTTACCAGCGAGGATAACACCTCGGTTGTTGAAACCTGTGCAGTTACTGTAAAAAGACGTGTAGATGAGCTCTTTGTAAACGGCATAGGCAACAGATTCTACAACGATGGCGAGGAGCAGACTTTGACCGTTACATTCTCGCCCGAGGATGCCGATTTCGATGCCTCTGCATTGAGTATCAGTGTAGCTCCCGAACAACTGGAATTGCCTTATGACTGGGAAGTATTTGAGATTTCCGACGGCGAGCTCGATGGCAACAATGTAAACTACACAATAGTTGCCCGTGCCCTTTGCCCGCAGGCTACCATCAACATAGAGTACGATGCTGCATCGGTTGAGGATGGTGGTAAAACAATTTCCTCTGAGCAGTCTGTTGAAATGGCCGAGAAATTAACCATTGCCGAGGGTTGGAGCTGGATATCGCTTATCAATTCCACTATTCCGGTAAGCGAACTTTCAAAGACTCTCATCGAGGCCCGTAGCAAGACCGACCTTGTATTCAACGATGCAAAATATAGTCTCTTCGGCACACTTGCTTATATGACAGAGGCCGAGGCTTATAAAGTGAATATGCTTTCATCGGCAAGTGTTGTTGCTATGGCAAATATGTTCAATAACGATGGCAGCATTGCAGATAAAAAGCTCGAGAAGGGCTGGAACTGGGTATCATATCCCTATGAATATGCCTATGCCGTTGAGGATATTTTCGATGCATCTGCTTTCAGCGAAGGCGACATTATCCTCTCTAAAGACAGAGGCTTTGTAACCCGTACCGGTGACACTTGGCTCGGTGATCTCAAAGAACTTATGCCCCAAGAGGGTTATATGGTGTACACCAACGCCGATGCAACAGTCTCTATGCCGGGCCGCTTTACAATGGAGCAGGGCTACTTCACAGCAAACACCGCATCGAGAGCCGCTGCACGCGGAGCATCTATGTGGGTGGTAGATGGCAGCAAGTTTGCCAACACTATGCCCGTGATTGCCCAGGTGGATGTCGAGGAGACAGATGACCTTGTTGTTGTAGCCTTTGTTGACGATGAGTGCCGTGGCGAGGGCCGCTTCATCAACGGTCTTGCATTTGTATCTGTTGCCGGTGAGGCTGGCGAGAATGTTACATTCCGTCTATATAATAAGGTAACAGGCGAAATGTTCGATATCGACGGCGGTATCACTTTCGCAGGTATGGCCGGTTCGGTGAAGGCTCCTGTTGCTATGCGTGCAATAGGTGTTCCCGCTACGGGCACTACCGGAATAGTTGACATAAGCACCATAGACAGCAATGCAATCGTTGCCATTTATGATGTGGCAGGCCGCAAGGTCGAGAATATGACAAGCGGTATCTATATTATAAAGGTACGCGAAAACGACAAGATTGTAACCAAGAGAGTAAGTCTCTAAAAAAAATAAGCAACGGGGCCCGTTCACGGGCACCCCGTTGCTTTATCATTAAATTTAATAAGGTATAAACAGATAGAGCAGGGGAGTTCCGCAACAGTATAGGGCGCTCTGCCATAAGAAATAAAGGCTTGTCCGCCTTTGCCTCCTTCACAACGGGGCGACAAACGGGCAATGTTGCCCCAGGCAACCTAAATACGAAAATAACAGGCTGCACACCTGCAGCTACCAAATATAAATATTGAGCTATTATAAATAGTGAAGAGATGAATACGAATATTAGAAAAGCCCTTCTTCTGTTGTTGGTGGCATTTTTCGGAATAGCCGTTTCCAAGGCCATCGAGGACCCAAGGAAAAAGGACCCGCTCATAATTTCAGGAGCATTGGGCACGCAGAGCACATTGTATTATTCTTCGGGTGGCAGTTTTGCCTCGCCGTTGAACTACTCTATGTATGCCAATATGAATGTGAACCTTTATGGCTACAATATGCCTTTTGCTTTCTATTACAGCTGTAATAACTATTCATTCTCGCATCCACAGTTTGCATTCAACTTCAGCCCCACATACAAGGG
>JAFVSR010000011.1 GCA_017503645.1 Bacteroidaceae bacterium
CGTTGCGGTGTGTGGTCAGATGCCGCAAATACGTCCTTTGTAGCTCGACAGCTTGCCGCAGCAGTGGGCCGACAGCGGTCGATTTGAACAGCCTTTGCCATCGAAAGATGCGTGGTGGCAACAGTTTAACGACACTATGCTGCTACATCTTATAGACCTTGCGGTGGCCAACAACGCCGATGTGGTAACGGCTATCAATAATATAGAACTGGCTCGCAACCAATACCGCAACGCCGTTGCCGACTTTTTTCCCACTGTGGATATGCAGGCTTCCTACTCGCCTACACGCCAAAGCATGGCGGTGTATGGCAACAACGACATCAGTCGCTACGGCAATGCCTCTATAAACGCCAGCTGGGAGATAGACATCTTTGGCACTATACGCAAAGAGGCAGAGTATTACAAAAAGAACTACCTTGCCACACGCGAGCAATACCACGCCGTAATGGTCTCGCTGTGCAGCCAAGTGGGTATAGCCTACATCAACTTGCGTGTGTATCAGACCCAGAAAGATGTAACATATACCAACCTCGAAACGCAAAAGGCCACGCTGGATATTACCGAAGCCCGCTACAATGCCGGTCTTGCATCGCAGCTGGATGTGGCACAAGCCAAAATGGTATATTACAGCACTCTGGCTTCGATACCCAGCATTGAGTCGGCAATACTGCAACAGATAAACCAGATAGGCCTACTAGTGGGCGACATACCTTGGGAGCTACGCAACAAACTGATAGTACCGCAACCCATACCCCGGTTTACGCCCAAACTAAACCTTGAAATTCCGGCCAAAGTGATACGTCAACGCCCCGACATAAGGGTGGCTGAGCTGAATATGGAAGCCCAAGCCAACAAGCTGCAACTATCCCGCAGAGAATGGTTTCCACAGTTTATGATAAACGGCTCGATAGGTTTCGAGTCTAACGAGTTTAAGAATTTCTTTAAGCAGGAGAATATGACGTGGAGCGTGTCGCCGGCCATGAAATGGAATCTGTTCAGCGGCATGAAACGCTACTATGGCACACAAAGCGAACGCATAAACTACAACGAAGCCGTAGAAAACTACAACACCGCCATACATAATGCCTTGCTCGAAGTGGACAACGCACTGATAATGTATCAAAAAGCACTGATACAGATAACGACGAACGAACAGGCTTTTGAACAGGCAAAGCTGTCGTTGGAATTGTCGCTGGACCTATATATGAAAGGGCTGCAAAGTTTCCAAACGGTGGTAGACTCGCAACGCAATGTGCTTAGCTACGAAAATAGTGTGGTTACAACACAGGGGAGCATAATCACTTACTTTATACAGCTATACCAAGCCCTAGGTGGCGGATACCCCACAAACGAATAAAACAAAATATCAATAACAATAAAACAAACGACCCATGAAAAACAAAGTCATGCTAAAGGCTATAGGCACACTATATATAATATGTATATTCTGCAGCTGTGGCGGCAAAATGAAAACGCCCGTTTCCACACCGCCCGATGTGGTAGTGGCACAGCCAGAAATATTGGATATGCCCAACCTTTGGGAATATCCGGGCTACACACAGTCGGCTACCACTGTTGATTTGGTGGCACGGGTGTCGGGAGTGTTGGAAGAAACGGGCTTCAGCTCGGGCGACTATGTCAAAGCCGGACAGCTGCTGTATACCATAGAGCCCAAGCCATACCAAGACGATGTGGCCGAAGCCGAACAAAATGTAAGCAAAGCCGAGATAGCTTTGCAGCTGAGCAAGGCCACCTACGAACGTACTCTCGAAGCCTCGAAAGGCAACGCCATTAGCGAGATAGACTTGCTGCAAACCGAAACCAACTACAAGCAGGCTCAAGTGGCATTGGACAATGCCAAGACTCAGCTGGACAAAGCCAAAACCACACTGTCGTACTGCTACA
>JAFVSR010000012.1 GCA_017503645.1 Bacteroidaceae bacterium
AAAGGTTTTGTAAATATAACAATCCCCGATACGATAACAAAAATAAGAAGAGACGCCTTCCGCAGTTGCGAAAAACTTAAAAGTATCACATTACACCCGTCGATAACCGAGATTGAAAATGATTTCTACTGTGATTATTGGAAAGAGAGATTGATAACTATCAATATCCCAGTGGGAATGACCGACCATTTCAAGCAGATACTGCCCGAGGAATATCATGAATTCATCGTAGAACCGAAATAGAAGGGATTTGGATGTATGCCAAGGATGAGGCTGACGCGGTGCGACAACTTCACGAAGAAAACTTGATACCTGAAGCATTGAATGATTTTGCGTCCATAAAGCAATATGTTGATGAAAAATTTGGAGAGGACAGTTTCGAGGTCGCAAAAATCAATGAGGTCTATCATCCTTTTGCAGACTTTATGTAGTAGATAGAAACTATAGCATATATATAACGTAAATTGCACTGATATTATGAATAGGAAGATACTGGAACTGGTCAACAATAGGGAATTCCAAAATCTGACTGACTATTATGGAAAGCGAACTGTTTTTGAAACACTGAAGGTGGAACGCAAGGAGAACCGCCATAGTGCATTCATCGCATGGTGGCTGAATCCAAAGGCCGAGCACGGCCTGAACGATGCCCCCCTGAAATTGTTGTTGCGCCTGTTTGCAACCAAGGATATGGGGCATTACATCTTTGACAGTTCTGTCTATGCCAAGGTTCTTGCAGGAAACTACAACGTGGAACTTATGGACGGCGGTATAGAGGTGGAAAAGTGCGTGAAGTTCTGGAGAAAGAATGATTTCGAGTCTTTGGCAGAATGGGTAAGTAAAAATTATAAGTTCATTGACGTGCAGAAGTGTCTGTAAACTTCTGCCGCCTCAGTGTGCCTTGCCATGGTTCGCGTGTGGGAGAAGTTGTTAGAGTTGGTCAAGTAAAAAAGTTGGAGCAAATTTTGAATTTTTCTCCCTTTGTTATATATTATAAAATAAAACAAATTATTATGGACAAAGAACAGAATTTCTTAGAAGGTATCCACGAAGCCGACGGAGAAGAATTGTCAAAGTTGGGACTGAATGTCCTTGAGAACACAGAACAATGTGTAGAGGTGCTGCTTGAGCAGATGCGAAGTGGCAACGACGAATTCAAGTTCGTATTGCACGATTTATTGTTTCATGGGTACGGTCTTCATCTCTTGCAGGCTGGTGACAAACAGTGGTTGCTTGATGACGACTGCGTAGAATGCAAGGCCATCGTTTTGAAAGGGATGTACAGGAGTTGGCACACTTGGGAAGACTCCTTTACCGACGAGGATACAGGCGAGACAGTGGTAATTACGCGCAAGGAAATCCTGGGAACTCCTTTGTTTGCAAGCACAGAGGATGAGGCAAAGGCGCTCTTTGAGCAAATAATCAGGCAGAGCACACCGGCAGAAAGTGAAGAATTGGTACATTGCGTAAGATGGCACACACCGTTCGACTACACCTTGATTATCCGTAATGAGTATGAGGAACTGTTGGAACGCTGCCGTAAGAGAGAAGGTTTCTACGATATGAAAACCATCCACCAATGCGGACACTATGGTTGGCTGTGCGAACAGTTGGGCGATCTCTACTTCTATGGTGAGGAACAGTTCGGTTACTTCATCGACAAGGAGAAAGCAGCGTATTTCTATGCCGAGGCACAGAAGGCCAAGGACTATCACCATGACGAGTCGCTGCTCGTTAATGGTAATCCCATGGAGAGTTTTGACGAGAAGGATTAGGAATACTATGAAATATCTCCCCAACCCTGCCATTATCGCCTGTCGGGACCAAAAGAGGTGCCGGACAAGGTAAGAACCACCATTGACAAACTGACCGAAAAGTACGGCATGCCCGACAACGAGTTCGGGCGCTATGTGTCCACTCCCATATTGTTACAGGCGCTTTTGGGAATAAAGTCCGAGGCACCGAATTATTGGGGCAACCTCCTGTTCATGGAAGACCAGCCCGACGGCACCCTTACCATTACGATGGAGGTGGAGCTGACGCATGTATGGTCCTATGTCTTTGAACAGGGCTTTCCTGGCATAGAAGTGGAGGTAGAGAAGGAGTAATGAAGAAATAAAATGATGACAATATGAATAATATAACCAACGCAACAAGTCCAAAGGGCAAAGACAATTACGACAAGGAGTGTCTTTTGAAGTTCATGCAGGATGCAGATTGCCTTGAAAGTCTTTCAAGATGGACAAGTGAACTCAACATGTTTGATGTATTGAGGATTTCTCGCACAGAGATACGCCATAGCAATATGTTAGGTTGGCTTCTTGACCCCAATGAAAACCATGGGTTGGGAGACTCGTTCCTTTATGGGGTTATATCTAAAGTCTCGCATGACATGGGTACTGACAATGCTCTCCAGTTTTTGAGTTCAGATTTGTACTCTTTCAATGTTCGTCGCGAATGGAATCATATAGATATACTGCTGGTTTCAAACCAGTGCAAACTTGTACTGGCCATTGAAAACAAGGTTGGTTCGCACGAGCACAACTCCAATGGAACAAGCGTATCGCAATTGCGTACATACAAAGACGTGCTTCAATCCCAATTCAAGGACTATACGAAGGCATTTGTCTATCTGACTCCGGATGGAGATAATCCCTCTGATGATGATTGGATGGTGTTGGATTATTCGGATGTTCTCACTGTCTTGGAGAATGTCTACAAATCCAAGAGTTGTTATTTATCCGGGGAGTCATCTCTGCTAATCAAAAATTATATCAATAACATTAAGAAAAATGTAATTATGGATGAGGAATTGGTTAACCTTTGTAATTCTATTTACAACAAGCATCGCAAAGCGTTGGATCTCATTTTTGAGAATCGTGATGATATCACTTCACAAGTTTCCAATAACTGTATAAGAATACTCCGTGAGACAAAGGGGGTGTTTCTTGACGACTCTTCAAGAAGCAAGGTGTATGTAAAGTTCAGGACGGATGGATTGAAAAACCATTTCAAGGACATAGATTTCAGTTACTACTATTACCAATTTGAAATCAGGGCCGACCAGATTATTCTTATGCTTGAATTCCACAAGGAGAGAAACGAAGAACTGGACGATGAAATCTCCGATAAGATGGAACGGGCAAAGTCGCTTTTCGGTGTAGGCAAGAAGAAACTTAAGAAAGACTGGAGATGGAACAGGGTTTGGACAAAAAGGACACATGATCTGAATAACGAAGGATGGATAATTGAGGTGCTAAAATTCATCTGCGAGAGAGATGGCACTCATAAACTTCTGGAGAGTGAACTGACGGAGTAGGGCAGTCATAATCAATTATTGATTTCAAGACGACTTTTGTTTAATGAATTTTAACTATTTGCATCGCGTTGAAACACAAGGCGATGCAAATAGTTTTCAATAGCGCCTACCCGAAAATTTGAATTTTT
This sequence comes from Bacteroidaceae bacterium, assembly GCA_017503645.1. Lineage (GTDB taxonomy): Bacteria > Bacteroidota > Bacteroidia > Bacteroidales > Bacteroidaceae > HGM04593. The sequence goes on from JAFVSR010000012.1 coordinate 3,448, forward strand.
TTTCATTTGTGTCTATATTATTCCTGTAACTAAATGAAAAAAGTATGGCATTCAAATTTGACTTCGGTTATTTTTACACAGTGGAGAAACCAACAAACCGGCGCCGTTTCAAGTACGAGAAGTGGTGGTATTTTGTATTAAATGAGCGCAACGGCAACGAGGTTGCGTTCAGCAACAAGCACGAGGAACCTTTGGTAAGGTATCGCGGCAAGGTGCTCACAAACCCAAAGACCGGCGACGAGATTTGCTTTCTCACAATAAATGGTGCAAAGTATATGCTCGAAGCCAAGAACGGGCACAGTGAGGGGCGCCGGCTTACCGACCACGACCTCGACAACCTCGTTGTTGATGTTGAATGGAGCGACAGCAAGGGCAAGTTTGTCAAAAGCAAGCACGAGGGCGTTACACTAAGGGAGTTCTTCAAGAAAAAGGCAGAGGAAAGGCTTAAAAAAGATTGACCTGAACAACGGGCATTAAAACAACTTTAAATACATCACATATCTTTTGACCTATGAGACAACTTAAAATAACAAAAAGCAGGGGCGCTTCCGATATCATTGAGTGCCTTAAAGACGATAATTTCAACCTCGATGAGTTTATAAAAAGGATTCCCGAGGAAGAGTCGTTGATTAGTTGCGAAGAGGGCTCCCTGTTAGATGATATACAGCAAGGACCACGGCCCGGGGGGCGCATACCGTTATCGGAACCGGAAAATCAGCAGGACATTAGTTATGAGGAGATGCTTGCCGACCATTATGAGACTTGCTGTGAGACGAACGAGTTGCGTTGGCTCTCTGCCCGTAGGGTGCTGTCCATAGCACTTGAGTATGAAAACAGCGGCAAGCCTATGCAGCAACTGCTCCTTGCCGCTATGCAGGGAGTGAAAAACGCCGCATTGGCATATAATTTCAACCCCAAGATAATTTTCATCGATTTTGCCGCGCCAATCATACGCAGGCACATTGAGCAGTATATACAATATGGCGAATCTTCTTTTGCGCTGCTTTACAGGGAATACAAGGAGATTCTCGATAATGCCAAGCTGGCATATGACAACTATTGCAACCCCGTATGCAATGTGGCTGCATATTCCGCGCAGCCTGAAAAGGCGAGGGAGCATCTGTTTGCAAACGCAAAGATAAGCCGTTGCCGCAAGGAGATAAGAATGGCTGCCGATTATGCGGAGTGGAGGCTGGTTGATATTGCCGTTCACCTGCCCGATGACTATGACGAGCGCGACAAGTTTATACGCACCGCCTCTTTTACGTTGCACGATGCTCTCTACAGCGGCGAGTGCAAGGACTTTGTGAAGCCTGTGGGCGGCGAGTGGAGCGTATGTACAGCCAATGGCGTGCGTGTGCCTGTGGGTGAACTCACCGACAGGGGTTCAATGCGTAATGCCCTGGAGGCTCTGCTGGGTGTTCTCGAAAAAAATCCCCTAACAAGGACTTTGGGCTTTAGCGAGTGGCGTGCCGATACAGGGGTATAACTTTTGCAATATCGCCTTCTCTCTCTGCCGACAATGTGAATCTCATTGCCGGCAGAATTGTATTTCCTGTATTCCGTGTCTTATGTATTTTAACACTTTGGTAACGGCTTGATATCCTTGGTCTTACGAATTATTTTCGGTGATTGGGGCTCTTGGTTTTGAATTTTTTTCCATTTGTGTCTATATTATATATAAACACAAACAAAAATATGGAAAAGAAGAAAATTGCAAAAGAGGAGCCCACACTGCTGCAGGCTATTGAGAAAATCATTGCACACACCGAGGATTCAAAACTCGACAAAAAGATTCTGAGCAAGATAAAACCATACAGCAGTTTCCTTGCCAAGAGCTATGGCATTACTGAGTTGCAGGCAATACTTTTCAGCATCAGCCTTCAGCTGGGCCCCAGGCGCGTGGAACTTAATGACATTGCACGCTTCTTGGATATTGGCAAGATACGTATCCTCAGTTATGCCGATGAAATTGACGCTCTTATAAGCCGCCGTCTCTTGCGCTACCACAATGCAAAGGAGCAGGAGGAGTTTCATGTAAATTCAGTCGTCATTAAGGCGCTTAAACATAATGAGGTGTACCGGGCACCGCGCCGTACCGGGCTCGACTGTGTACAACTTTTCGAGCAGTTTGATATACTGTTCGACGAGCTCGATGACAACGCAGTGAGCGTGCCCGACTTTATCGGCTGCATAAAACAGCTGCTTGACGACAATGGCAACGTGCGTTTTGTGCAGGAGGTTAAGAGGCTGAGGCTTGAACCTGAAGAATTGCTGTTGTTGCTCTTCTTCTGCCATATGCTTGTGAACAAGGACGATGACGATATAAGGTTCGATCAAATAGAGGACATCACCGATTCAAAGGCACAGTTCAACCGTTTCAAGGCCGAATTGCGCAGCGGCAAGCACGCCCTTATGCAGGCGGGGCTCATAGAGCATCTTTGCGTGAATGGCATTGCCGACACTACACGCTTCAAGCTCACAGAGGAGGCCAAGAGAAACCTTCTCTCTGAGATGAACATAACGGCTGTGGAGGAGGGGGGTGCCGACCTGTTGCAGCACACCGACATTACCCCAAAAGAGCTTTTTTACCCCACCGATATCGAGGCCCGTATATCGGACCTTGCAACCTTCTTCGTCCCCGAGAAGTATGCCGAGATTCGCGAGCGTATGCAGCAGCGCGGCTTCCGCCAGGGCTTTGCCTGCCTTTTCTATGGCGGGCCCGGAACGGGAAAAACCGAGACAGTTTATCAGCTTGCCAGGTACACCGGGCGCGACATTATGGTAGTGGATGTGCCGCAAATAAAGAGCAAGTGGGTGGGCGACAGCGAGAAGAATATAAAGGCGCTCTTCGACCGTTATCGCGAAGTGTCCAAGCGTTGCACATTGGCACCCATCTTGCTTTTTAACGAGGCCGATGCCATTATAGGCACACGCAAGAACGGTGCCACCAATGCAGTTGACAAAATGGAGAACTCGATACAGAACATCATTCTGCAGGAGATGGAGACACTCGACGGTATAATGATAGCAACCACAAACCTGCAAGAGAACCTCGACCCCGCATTCGAGCGCCGTTTCCTCTACAAGATAAAGTTTGAGAAGCCCGATGCCGCGGTTCGTGCCAAAATATGGCAGCAGATGATTCCCGAACTTAGCGAGAGCGATGCTGCAACACTTGCCGCGAGCCACGACCTCAGTGGTGGGCAGATAGAAAACATTGCACGTAAACACGCTATAAATTGTGTGCTCCACGGAAACGAGGCCTCTACATTGAACTCGCTTCTTCAGGACTGCGCTTGCGAGAAACTCAACAACAAGGAACAGCACAGGAGGGTGGGGTTTTAACCACCTTCTTGTTGTGTCAAAACAACCTGCTGCAATGCACGAAAAAACATTTTGCAGTGTAGAAGAACCAGAAAGAACCAAGAATGGGAAATTTTTAAGTTGTATCTTTGCGGTGGATAATAAAATTCTTTACTGATGGCATAGATGCTTGGCAAAACAAATAAATAGAAATCAAACAGAATTTAGAAAAACAAGATGTAAATTTTTTCATATTGTCCCGGGTGGCGTTCGCGCCACTCGGGACTCCCTTTTACATATCCTTGTAAATGCAAACACCTCCTCTATTTAGAGGAGGTGGATTTACGGGCAACGCGAGTAAATGCGGAGGAGTATTACCTCAATGCATAATCTATGGTGGTTACCACGCGCACTTTCTTTATCTGCGGGGTAACATCCTCGCTTGTGATGCTGAACTGCCCCTGGTTGGCGTTGCGTATGTCGCCCAGGCGGCTCTGCGAGTCCTCGGCAAATTTTTGCGCCACGGCGCGGGCGTTGCGTGTGGCCTCCTCAATCATCACGGGCTTCAACTCGTTGAGCTTTGTGAATTCAAAGCGTGTCTGGTATTGGTAGTCGGTGGTTATGGCTATGTTCATCTTCATAAGCTCCACCTGTTTTTGCATAAGCGACAGTATGTTTTCCACCTGCGAGGAGATGACGGTGATGACGGCCTCGGCCTGGTAGCGATATTTAATGTCGTTGCTGCTGTAATATTCGGCCTCACGGTCGCGCACCTTTGGTGCAGAAATTATTATCTCTCCATCGCTTATGTTGTTGTTCTTTAAGAAGGTGGTTATTGTTTTGCTGTTCTTCTCCACCTCTTTGTATAGCTGTTGCAGGTCGTTGCTCACGCATTTGTATGGGAGGTTCCACACCACGCGGTCGGCCATCACTTCGCGCTCGGCAAGTCCTTTTACTGTCACGTAACGGTCGCGTGCCGCAAAATTGTCTATTCCGCTCTTAATGAAGCATCCTGCTGCTGCCAGGCCTATGGCTATGAGTGCCGCACCAATTATTTTGCTCTTTTCCATATGCTGTTTTTTAATTAGGTTTTAGGGCTTATGCTCTTTTGGTTGTTAATTGGTCTGTCATTCTGAACCTTTAGGTGAAGAATCTCGCCCAGTAGTTGTTCTTGGATACTTCACTACGTTCAGTATGACAAAACAGTGATTCCCGTTTATTGTTTAACGTGGCTAATGTATTCAAATATTGTACGATGGGCAAATAATATGGGCTTTTTATGATTTTTTTTAATAAAAAAGGCGTTGTTTGTGTGAAAAAGATAATAAATCACTATCTTCGCAGTTGGTTTATTGGGTATTGCCCCGTGAACTTGTTTGTTTTAAGTAGGATAATTATATAAAAATAGGATAATAGATGAAAACACGTCTCGAACACGATTCATTAGGCGAGATTCAAGTTCCTGCCGATGCGTATTATGGTGCCCAAACTTTAAGGGCTTTGGTCAATTTCAAGGATGTAAGTGGCTTGTCCATAGGTGAGCATCCTTATTATATAAAGTCTTTGGCTATGGTTAAATGGGCGGCAGCCCACGCCAATATGTCGCTTGGCACGCTCGACGAGGAGATAGGCAAGGCTATTAAGGCGGCTTGCGAGGAGATTATGGAGGGCGCTCTTGCCGACCAATTCCCCATAGACCTTGTGCAGGGTGGTGCAGGTACATCCACCAATATGAATATTAACGAGGTTGTTGCCAACCGTGCCTTGGAGATTATGGGCCACCAGAAGGGTGAGTACCAGTATTGCAGCCCCACAGAGCACGTGGATTTGTCGCAATCGACCAACGATGCATTCCCCACTGCCTTCAAACTATGCTTCATACTGCACAACGAAGACCTTGTGCGCGAGTTGCAGCGCCTTATTGCAGCCTTCCGTGCCAAGGGTAAGGAGTTCGACCACATTATAAAGATGGGCCGCACTCAGTTGCAGGATGCCGTACCTATGACACTGGGGCAGGAGTTCGAGGCGTTTGCCGTTACTCTTGACGAGGAGGTGAGCCGCCTTACCGAGGTGGCAGAGCTCTTCCTCGAGGTGAACCTCGGCGCCACAGCCATCGGTACCGGTATAAACACCGTTCCCGGCTACTCGCACACTGCGGTAGATGCTCTGCGCGTAATCTCGGGCAAGAAATTTGTGCTCGCAGGCAACCTTGTTGAGGCTACATCCGATGCAGGTTCGTCGGTTATGTACTCGTCGGCATTGAAGCGCCTTGCCGTTAAATTGTCGAAGATTTGCAACGACTTGCGCCTGCTGTCGAGCGGTCCCCGTTGCGGCCTTAATGAGATAAACATACCTCCCGTGATGCCAGGTTCAAGCATTATGCCCGGCAAGGTGAACCCTGTTATTCCCGAGCTTGTGAACCAGATTTGTTACAGCGTCATTGGCAACGACCTCACCGTTACATTTGCAGCCGAGGCGGGCCAGTTGCAGCTCAACGCTATGGAACCCGTGATAGTTCACTCTATGCTTATGTCCATACGTATGCTTTTGAAGGGCCTCACCCGTCTGCGCGTGCTGTGTGTTGACGGCATCACTGCCAATGAGGGCCATTGCAAGGAGCTTGTTCTGGGTAGTATCGGTATTGCCACGGCGCTTAACCCCGTGATTGGTTTTGAGACCTCGGACCGCATCGCACGCCGTGCGCTCAAGGAGAACCGCAGCATCTACGATTTGGTTCTGGAGGAGAAACTAATCTCCAAAGAGGAACTCGACGAGCTGCTGCGTCCCGAAAAGATGATTGCCCCGCATCTGATAAAGAGTAAAAGACGTTTCTAAAATACAGACCAAAGGCTCGCTTAAGCGAGCCTTTGGTCTGTATTTTAGAAAAATAGTCAGCTGTTCCATACAAATTGGCCGAAAATACCTAAATTCGCAAAATGAACCACTGCGTGAATACAAAACGGTGACGTTGATGTCAATAAATGTGTGTATAGATGAAAAAGATATATATAATACTGTTTGCCCTGCTGCTTGCCGCTTGTGCAGGTGAGGTGCCCGCCCCAATGAGCATAATAGAGAACATTCCGACCACGCCGCCGCGCCTGGCTGCCGATGTGGAGCTCAATAGGGCATTATATACCCAAAAAGTGGATATCCTGTTCAAGGGCAACGAGGTGCAGCTGTCGCAGTTGCCCGCGGGCATAACCGCAACAACCAATGGGGCCTTCGTCACATTGCACTCGTTGCTTGCCGGGGTTGAGTATGTGGTAAAGGGTGCCACCGACAACGGTTCGCTTGTTATTGTGAGCGAGAAATCGCCCTTGGTGACATTCGACTCCCTCGATATTCACTCGGTTGGTTGCAATGCTGTCACTATATCATCAAAGGAAAAAATATTCCTCGCCGGTGAGCATCTGTTTCTTTCCGACGAAACGGGCTCTACGCCCAATGTCGATAAACAGGCAGCCACGCTGTCGCTGCTTGGCGATGCCGTGCTGTGCGGTGGGCTCAATATATGCCTGCAGGCCACGCGCCGCGATGCGCTTGTGACTACGGGTATCCTTTATATGAACGGTGCCGATGTGCACGTGGAGTATGCAACAGGCTGTGCAGTGAATGCCACTGCGGGACTGGTGGTTGCGGGTGGCACAATGTCGGCCACAGCGCTCAAGGATATAATAAAGGTAAAGCGCGGTAATTTTGTGATGCTTGGCGGCGATATGTCGCTTGGCGCGGCTGCCGACAAGGCCGATGCCGTGGTGGCACGCAATATATATGTTTTCGGCGGTGCCATTATGGCCGACCTGCAAGGTGCTGCGGCCAAGGGATTGAGCAGCAAGGAGAGTGTTTTTCTTGTAGGTGGCGAGGTGAAGGTGCATACATCGGGTGGTGCACTCTTTTCGGAAAACAAGAGCGACTACAGCTCATCGTCGTGCATCAAGAGCAAGGCCCACACATATATAAAGGCCGCCAATGTGTCGCTTGCAAGCGATGGCGATGCGGGAAAGGGCATAAATTGCGATGGCCGCCTGCAGATAGATGGCGGTATCATATCCATAAAGACAAAGGGCAACGATGTGAACCATCCCATCAATCTTAACGCACACGCATCGCCCAAGGGTATAAAGTGCGACAGCGCACTGCTCATAAACGGTGGCAAGGTAGAGGTTCTGGTGCTTGGCCGTGGCGAGCGTTGCGAGGGCGTTGAGTCCAAAGGCGATATAATTATAGATGGCAAGGATACAAAACTATATATCTTCGCATACGATGATGCTATAAACTCGGGCAGCAACCTCACGGTGAACAACGGTACCATATATGCCTATTCTGTGGCCAACGACGGCATAGACAGCAATGGCCGCATAGATATAAAGGGTGGTGTGGTGCTTGCCACGGGAACGCACACTCCCGAACAGGGCATAGACACCGACGTGGAGCAGATGTTTGCCATCACAGGCGGAACCATAGTTACGCTTGGCGGTGCTATGGGCCCCTCGCCCTGTATGCCCAAGAGTAGCGCCACAAGCGTGCCCGTTGTTTCCTGGAATGGGGTGGATGTCAAAAAAGACAATTACCTTAATGTGGCCGATGATGACGGCGAACTGCTTTTGTCCTACCGCCTGCCACGTACATTGCCCTTTGCCTCGGTTATGGTGGCATCGCCGCTTATGGAGAGGGGTGCCTCATATTCAATATTTATGAGCGACAGCATAAGTGGTGGCACACGTTTGGGCTATGGCCTATACTCGCACGCGCAGGCGGTAGCGTCGCACAAAGCTGCCGATTGGGAACAAGAGGCACTCATTGCCATTATCGACCACAGCGGCAAGGTGCTGAATATAAACCCCGACACAATTAAATCCGACGGCGGTATGCCGCCCTTTGGCCCGCCTCCTGCGGGCTTCCCGCCCCACGGCGCTCCTGGCAGGCCACCTATGGGGCCTCCGCCTGCGGGCTTCAAACCTATGATTCCCGAGGAGTATGATGCGAATAACCTGCCAGGTTTGGGGTGGTGATGCAAGTGAATTACAACAACGCCGCTGTGGATTCCACAGCGGCGTTGTTGTAACAAAAATATTGATATTAAATTACTCTTCTGCTTTGTAGCGGTCGTTAAGCCCATTGATAACCTCCTTTGTAATGTCGAGCGCTTCGTTTGCATAGAGCAGGTTGTCACCCACGCGGCTTATGATGAGGTCGTATCCCTGTGTGGCATTATATTCCTTAAGGTAGGAGTTAATGGAGTCGCGCAGTATAACGTTGTTCTTCTGACTCTCGGCGGCAAGCTCGCTTGCAAGGCGCTCCGACAGCCTTTCATATGATTCGCGCTTCTTCAATATACGGTTCTGCTCCTCCTCGGCACGTGCCTGTGTGGCAAATACGTTGTTTTCGAGCTTGCGCTGGAACTCGTCGATGTCTTGCTGCAAGTCGCGTGCTTTCTCGCTGAGTGTGAGGCGCATATTCTCCTCCTTGCGCAGCATCTCTTTGTTGATGGTGATGGAGAACTCGTAGTTGTTGAGCAGTGAGTCGATATCGACAAATGCAATCTTGATACCTTTGACACCGTCGCAACCCACCTGTACAGGCTTCTGTGCCTGTGGCTGTTCATTGTTGCACTGTGTAAAGACGAGCATTGCTGCTATGGCAGCAAAACTTAAATAAACAAATTTCTTCATAGTTTTAATGTTATTTCTTTTTTCTTATCTCTTCAATTGCCATAGGGTTTGCGCGGCGGGCGGCTTTGTCCTGCGACTGGGCGCAGCCTATTCCGCGTTTGCGCATATGCTTGTTACCGCCAACGTGGGTGTTGGGGAACTTGCCGTTCTTCTTTATTATTATGGTTATTGCCAATAATGCAAAGCTTATAGCAATTATTAACAATGTAAGTAGTAAAGTTTGCCACATTTCAATTATATTTGAAATAAATTTTGGATATAGGTGTGGCGCGGCATAAAAAAATGGGTAAGCTACTTTTTATTGCTCTTGCCTTTCACTATATTCGCAAAGCGAGTGCGAATATAGCCTTTTTGCCCGTTTTTTTGTTTCTTTACAGGCGAAAATGTGATAAACAACTCGTTAATTAAAGATATTTTAGAAAGTGAAAAAATAATTTAACAAAATTAAACAAATAGAACTATGGAAAATGTAAGATTGGAACCCCAAAAAGTGTTTGATTTCTTTTTGCAGTTGTGCGAAATACCCCACGGCTCAAAGAACGAAGCGCAAATATCGCAGTTCTTGCAGAATTTTGGCAAGAGCCTTGGTTTTGAGACAATAGCCGACGAAGTGGGTAACGTACTCATCAAGAAACCTGCTACCCCGGGTTACGAGAATCGCAAGACAATAATTCTGCAGGGCCATATGGATATGGTGTGCGACAAACGCCCCGACGTGGAACACGACTTTACAAAGGATGCCATACAAACATACATCGATGGCGAGTGGCTCAAAGCAAAGGGCACAACTCTGGGCGCCGATAACGGTATAGGCGTGGCAGCAGGTATGGCAGTGCTTGCCGACACCACTATGCAGCACGGCCCCATCAACTGCCTCTTTACAATAGACGAGGAGACAGGCCTCACCGGCGCCGAGAAACTATCCCCCGACTTCTTGCAGGGCGATATCCTCATAAACCTCGACTCGGAGGACGAGGGCGAAATATTCATAGGCTGCGCCGGCGGTGTGTGCAACTATGCCACATTCAAGCATCTGTGGGTGCCTGTTGCAGGCGATATGTTCTATATGAAGGTGGATATAGCGGGGCTCACAGGCGGTCACTCGGGCGACGATATTGACAAAGGCCGTGCCAATGCCAACAAACTGCTCAACCGTTTCCTCTGCCGTGTTGCCGATAAATATGAGTTCTATCTGTGCGACATTTCGGGTGGCAGCCTTCACAATGCCATTCCCCGCGATGCATCGGCTGTAATAGCTGTTCCTTCGGCCGACAAGGAGTCTGTTCGTGTCGATTTCAACATCTTCGCAGCCGAGGTGCAGGATGAATATGCTGCCACCGAGCCTAATATGCGCTTCACATTGCAGAGCGCCGAGCCCACAGGCCGTTGCATAGATACCGATGTGGCCCGTGGCTTGCTCAAATCTGTTCACGCAGTGTTCAACGGCGTGTTTGCAATGAGCCAGGATATGCCCGGCCTTGTTGAGACATCGAGCAACCTTGCCTCCATAAAGCGTACAAGCGATAACACTTTGAAGATAACAGCAAGCCAGCGTAGCTCCATCCTGTCGGCTCGTGACAATGTATCGGCAACAGTGCGCTCGGCATTCGAACTTGGCGGTGCCACTGTGGAAACAAGCGGCGGTTACCCCGGTTGGAAGCCCAATGTGAAATCGGAGATTCTGAAGGTGGCTTGCGATACATACAAGGAAATCTTTGGTGGCGAGGTCAAAATCCGCGCCATCCACGCAGGCTTGGAGTGTGGTCTTTTCCTTGAGAAGGCTCCACACTTGGATATGATATCCTTCGGTCCCACAATGCGTGGCGTTCACTCGCCCGACGAGCGTTTGAACATCCCCTCGACCGAGCGTTGGTGGCGTCACCTTGTTGCTGTGCTCGAAAATGCACCGGTTAAGCAATAAACAGCGCCTTTCATCGTTTATAATTAGAATACAATTATATTACAGATGAAATTCATAGACAAGATACCTTTTCTTTTGATATTGTCGGTTATCATCGCTGCTTGCAGTGATGATACCGACTTTTCTTCCAATCCCTCGCATCGTCTTACATTCTCGGGCGACACAATAGCTTTCGACACCCTGTTTACAGAAGTACCCTCGTCGCGCGGCGGTATGATGGTGTATAACAACAACGATAAAGCCTTGAGAATAAGCAGTGTGGAGCTGTTGAGCGGTGGCGAGAGCGGTTTTCGTGTGCTTGTAGATGGGCAGTATGGCACATTTATGCAGGACATAGAACTGTGGAGCAACGACAGCCTTTTCCTTTTTGCCGAGCTCACCCCGCCCAGAAACGGTGCTGCAAGCCCGTTGAAGGTAGAGGACAAATTGCGCTTCACTCTCGAAAGCGGTGTGCAACAGGATATAGTGCTGTTGGCCTATGGCCGCGATGTGTCGTTTATGCGCGCTGTTACCGTGAACCGCGATTCCGTGATAACAGCGGGTCACTATGTGGTTTACGACAGCCTTGTGGTAGCACCCGATGTCACCCTCACCGTGGAGCCCGGTGCCACTCTCTATTTCCACGACAAGGTTCCTATGGTGGTGCGGGGCAGCATATCGGCAGTGGGCACCAAGGAGAAGCCTGTGATATTCCGTGGCGACCGCACCGACAACATATTCAGCTACCTGCCCTATGACCGCTTGCCCGGGCAATGGGATGGCATAGTGCTGGCATCGACAAGCAACGGCAACAATTTTGAATATTGCGACATACACAGCGCCAATTACGGCATAAAGATGGAGGCCGGTGACAGCACCGTGCAGCGCCTCACGATGAACGCTTCGCGCCTTGAAAATTTTTATGGCAATGCACTGGAACTTGTGCAGGCCCACGCCCGTGTCACAAACACACTGCTGGCCAATGCCGGCGGCAATTGCGTGAAGATAGTGGGCGGCAAGGTGAATTTCATTCACTGCACCATAGCCAATTTCTTTGTGTACAAGGTGCGCGATGTGGCACTCACACTGCATAACTCGTATGGAACCACGCCGGCGCCTCTCTATGGAGCCGATTTTGTGAATTGTGTAATCACGGGCAGCAAAAAAGATGAGCTTATGGGCTATCTGTCCAATCTTGGCGACACGGTGCCGCATTGCAAGAATTACCATTTTGAAAACACACTCATAAACACCGTGGTGGGCGACGATGAGAATTTTGTGAACATAACGATTGACGAGAGCGAAACATCGCCCTTTGCGGCAGAGCATTTCAGAACCATAGACCACGACATCTTCTTCTACGATTTTCACCTCACCGAGGGCTCAACGGCACGCTCTATAGGTGGTGACGTGTTGCACGACGATGAAAAACTGCGCTACGACAAAGATGGCGTTGTGCGTGAGAGTGGCTTTACCGATGCCGGTTGCTATCAATATGTGGCCACCGAGGAAAATGAACAAAATGAATAAACAGTAAATTATGGGCCGAAAAAAGTTCTCGGAACGCGAGATAAAGATAATACGCAAGTTGCTTGGCAGTAAAATGTCGGGCAACCGTTCGCAGCAGAAGATGGTGCGCCACACACTGCGCACGGTGTTCGAATTCAATATATCCGATTTCAATATCCAGGGTAAAGCCTTTGGTCCTGCCGACCTTGACGAGTGTGTGCGCCGAGGACGCATACAGGTGCTCGACGAGGCTACCATTGAGGTTATGAAGGCGCGATATGCCGAAAAGAAACAGCGCGACGAGGCGCTGCGCCAGGCCGAGGCTATTGCCGATGGCGAGGTGGTTGATTGGCAGCAGGTGCTAAAGGAGTGGAATGAGTACTATGGTGTAAAGGAAGAATAAAAGAAGGTTGTTATATACGATATTACACCAAATACAAAATTGTCATCCCGACATAGCGAAGCGACGAGGGAACTCAAAACATTGTGGATTAAGAGATTTCTCCTCCCGTGCGGTCGTCGAAATGACAGCCTTGTGTAAACCGCTATGTAAATACCTGAAAATTATTCGTGATGATAGGGCAGATGGTTTATAATGGTATATGCGCGGTATAGCTGCTCAATGAATAGCAGGCGTATCATCTGGTGCGAGAATGTCATTTTCGACAACGACAGCTTTTCGTGTGCGGCATCATATACCTTTTGCGAAAAACCATAGGGGCCACCCACAACAAACAGCAGACGCTTGGTGGATATGTTCTGCTTGTGTTCTATCCACGCAGCGAATTCGGTGGAACGAAACTCCTTGCCGCCCTCGTCGAGCAGCACCACGCGGTCACCCGCCTGCGTAGCCTTCAATATAAGCTCGCCCTCCAGCTCCTTCTGTTGCGCTTCGCTCAGTTTGCGGGCGTTCTTCAGTTCAGGTATCACCTCCATATCGAATTGCGCAAAGTGGCTCACCCTTTGTGTGTAGTCTTTTATTCCGGCTATTATGTTGGAATCCACGGTGCGTCCCACCACAAGTAATGTTATCTTCATAGGGTTCTTCTTTTTACTGCAGCGAAGATACTCTTTTTTGGCGTATATTTCCAATTTTATTCTCCATTGCTTGCAAAACAATAGGGCTCTTTTTTGCACTAATTGCGGGAATTGCCTATCTTCGCAGAAAATATCATATACTATGAATATCAAAGACGAACTTATCGACAGACTTATCGATCTTTCTTTTGCCGAGGATATCGGCGATGGTGACCACACTACATTGTCCTCAATTCCCGCCGATGCAATGGGCAAGAATATGCTGCTCATAAAGGAGGACGGCGTGCTTGCCGGTGTGGAGATGGCAAAACGTATTTTTGCCCGTTTCGACAAGGATTTGCAGGTTGAAGTACTTATTGAGGATGGTGCCGAGGTGAAGAAGGGCGACATTGCAATGTATGTGACAGGCAGCGTGCGCTCGCTGTTGCAGACCGAGCGCCTTATGCTCAACGTTATGCAGCGTATGAGCGGTATTGCCACTATGACACGCAAGTATGTACGTCGCCTCGAGGGTACCAATACCCGTGTGCTCGATACCCGCAAGACCACTCCCGGTATGCGCATTATGGAGAAGGAGGCAGTGCGCATTGGTGGCGGCGTGAATCACCGCATCGGCCTGTTCGATATGATACTGCTCAAGGACAATCACGTGGATTTTGCAGGCGGCATCACAGCAGCCATTACCCGTGCACAGGAGTATTGCAAGGCCAATGGCAAGGATTTGAAGATTGAAATAGAGGTGCGCAACTTCGATGAGTTACAGGAGGTACTCGACCTGGGTGGCGTGCAGCGCATTATGTTCGACAACTTCGATACTGAAAAGACACGTAAGGCAGTGGAGATGGTTGCCGGCCGCTTTGAAACAGAGTCGTCGGGCGGTATCACCTTCGATACTCTGCGCGACTATGCTCTCTGCGGTGTCGATTATATCTCGGTGGGTGCTCTCACGCACTCCGTGATGGGGCTCGATATGAGCTTCAAGGCTGTAAAATAGTATTGGTTCATAGGTGCTTTTCGGCAGTTTGTCGATTTTTGCGAAAAAGAGGCTCTCTTTAGGGCAAAAGTTCGTAAATTGCAATGCAATATTGCCGCTCCCTTTGAACAGGACTATATATAGACGAAGAATGTACAAGAGCAGGGTAGCCATAGAATATATAATATATTTACTCTTTTGGGGGGCTCTCTTTCTGTCTCCCTTTTGGGGCTTTATCCTGGCCGGTTCCGCTTCGCAGGTGGAGTGGAGCAATGTTTATAGGTTCTGGATATACCTGCTGCCGGCGCTCATACTCTTTTATGTAAACAATAATCTATTGATGCCTTTCCTTCTTATGAACAAAAAGAGGGAAAGGCATTATTTGCTATATCTCATTTGTATAATAGCATTGGTCTATTTTGGCTCGCTCATCGTTACATCCACACGCGATGTGGGTAACGTGCCCTCTCACAAGCGTACCGCTCGTATGATGCACCGCCCTGGCGGCCGTATGCCGCACCGCGAGGCCCCTCGTATGCAGGTATATGCCACATACATCGAGGCGCAGCAGACGATACACTCCTTTTTTGTGGAGAACGATGCTTATAGCGTAAAACTCTCACCCCCGTCGCGGGACAAGAATATGCCTTACGCATTCTTGCACCCCGATAATGTGCAGATTCTGCTCATTGTGTTTGTGCTGGCGTTCAATATATGTGTGCGCCTCTTTTTCCTAACCCTGCGCAGCGATGAACATCTGCGTGAGGTTGAAAAGGAGAAGCTGCGCACCGAACTCGACTATTTGAAATATCAGATTAACCCGCATTTCTTTATGAACACGTTGAACAACATTCACGCGCTCATAGACATTGACTCCGTGAAGGCGCAAGAGGCTGTCATCGGTCTGTCAAAAATGATGCGCCACGTGTTGTACGATGCTCATTCGGCATTTGTTCCTCTGGAAAAAGAGATAGAGTTCCTCAACAGCTATACGGAGCTTATGCGGTTGCGCTACACTGCGGCACTGAAGGTAACCACCTCGTTCCCGCCCGATGTGGAGGGCTGCTTTGTGCCGTCGCTGCTTTTTGTGTCGTTCCTCGAAAATGCCTTCAAGCATGGTGTGGCGTATAACAAGGAGTCGTCAATCTCGGTGAGCATAGTAATTGATGATAATAAAATATGCTTCAACTGTTTTAACAGTTGCGTCGGGAGCGACGCTGCCAAGAGTGACACACAATCGAACGGCGGTATAGGTATAGACAATGTGCGCAAACGCCTCTCGCTCATATATGGCGAGGTGTATTCGCTCGAAATAGAGAAGAAAAAGAGTAGTTTTAATGTGATATTAAAAATTCCTATGCATTATGATAAAGTGTATAATAGTTGACGATGAGCCTCTTGCCCTGGTGCAGTTGCAGAAATATGTGGATAGAGTGCCGTTCTTGCACTGCGTAAAGGCTTGCGGCAGTGCTGCCGAGGCTATTGAGGTACTGTCGGCCGAGGAGGTTGATGCTATGTTCGTGGATATAAATATGCCCGATGTGAATGGTTTGCAGCTTGTGCGCTCGTTGCATAAAAGCCCTATGGTGGTGTTCACCACGGCATATTCGGAATATGCGATAGAGGGATTCAAACTCGATGCAATAGACTACCTGCTCAAGCCATTCTCGTTTGAACAGTTCTTGAAGGCGGCCAACAAGGTGAACGAAATATATACCTTGCGCCACAAGGCATCGCAGGGCTACAGCGAGGATGGCTCCTTGTGCGACGACTGCCTCTTTGTGAAGTCGGATTATAGGATGTTGCGTATCCCCGTTTCTCAAATCAAGTACATTGAGAGTATGAGCGAATATGTGCGCATTTTTGTCGAAGGACACAACAAGCCCATAGTGTCGCTTATGAGTATGAAGAAGATAGAGGATTTTCTCCCGTCGCAGCTGTTTATGCGTGTTCATCGCTCCTATCTTGTAAACCTAAACAAGATAATAGAGGTATCGCGTATGCGCATAGTGTATGACGGCGATGTATATGTGCCCATAGGCGATATGTACAAGGATAAGTTTTTTGAGTATGTCGAAAAACATTTTGTAGGTAAAAATAGTTGATAGCTTATGAGGCTGTGGCAGCCTCCGCAATTACCGAACAACTAAAAAGAAATTACAATTATGAAGAATGAAGAGCTTATGCGTCTGGCCATCGATATTGCCGTGGATAATGTGAAGAATGGTGGCGGCCCGTTTGGCGCGGTAATAGCACGCGACGGGCAGGTGGTGGCTACGGGAGTGAACAGGGTGACTGCCAACAACGATCCCACTGCCCACGCCGAGGTAAACGCAATACGCACAGCCTGCACCAAACTTGGTACGTTCGATTTGAGCGGCTGTGTTCTCTACACATCCTGCGAGCCTTGCCCTATGTGCCTTGGTGCCATATATTGGGCACACATAGATAAAATATATTATGGTGCCAACCAGCACGATGCTGCAGCCGTCAATTTCGACGACTCTTTCATATATCGTGAATTGGAACTGCCAATGAACAAACGTAAGAAACCGATAGAGAACCTGTTGCACGACGAGGCGCTTGCCCCCTTCAAGCAGTGGCAGGCAAAAGAGGATAAAGTGGTGTACTGATACATTAAAATAGAAGAACCGTTTCAATTGAAACGGTTCTTCTATTTTAATGTATTATAATGTAGTATATGAATAGTTATTCCCGTGGCAAGCAGCAGAAAAAGCGCCTGCAGCCACCATTCCCGCGCAATGCCAAAGGCGCAGTAGAGCAGGGTGGCCCACACAAGTGAAACCGACACTATTTTCACGCGCAGCGGTATGGCCTTGTTCTCTCTGAAATTGCGTATATATGTGCCAAGCCGCGGGTGGTTCATAAGCCACTCATAAAGCCTTGGCGAGCTGCGAAAATAGAGCGCAGCCGTCAATAGCAGAAAGGGGGTGGTGGGTAGCATAGGTACAAAAATACCCACGATGCCAAGCGCAAGCGACACGCTGCCCAAAAACGTCAGAATATATCTCATACGGTTGTTCTTTTATTATCTCTTAAATAGGTTGCGAAATTACTAAATATATCCATATAAACAGCTAAAACGCTATTTTAGAACTAAAAAAATCCACTTTTTTTTTATTTGTTCAAAAAAAGTTGTACATTGCAAAAGAAAATAAATATTAACCATAAATACTATACTCGTATGAAACGAACGATGCTACTTTTTGCAGCCCTTTTAGTGTGTGGTGTTGCTTTTGTGAATGCACAGCAGGTAGTTGACAAGAACCTTTGCGGCTTGTGGCAATATGTGGAAGAGCGTGAAGCACCCGATGGCTCGGTGCAGTATGTGGGCAAGCCCATCTTCAAGAGTATAAACCAGGATAACTCCTATTTTGCAATGGCTTGCGTGACAATAGATGTTGCAGGCACCGAAAAGGAGAAACCATATACCGTAACTGAAACTTATGTAACACAGCGTGGTGAAATTGAGGTTAAGGCTATTGGTAATTATTTGGAGTACATTGCCGACCATTATACCAACCCCGGCCTCACAAATACCATCACAAGTTTGAGGTATGAGTTCAAGGATAAGGAAAAGACCATTATGTACATAGAGTACCTCACTGCCAATAACAACGACACTTGGTTTGGCGAGATTTGGCGCAAGGTGCAGCCTTTCGGAAATAAGTAAATAACAGAATATTAAGAATAAAGCCCCGATGCATTGCTTCGGGGCTTTATTCTTATAGTTAATTGAAATCGGTCATATCCACCAGTTTGTTCATTATGGCATAGACCGTGAGGCCCGGGATACTGTTGATGCCGAGCTTTTGCGATATGTTGCGGCGGTGCGAAATTACCGTGTATATGGATATGTTGAACTCGTCGGCTATCTCCTTGTTGGTTCTGCCTTTTGCCACGGCTGTGAGTATGTCGCGCTCGCGTGTAGATAGTTCGTTTATGTCGCTTTTGGGTGTTTGCGTAGCCTCTTCCACAGCGCTCTTCAGCTTTTGCGCAATGCGTTGCGCGCTGTCGTATATGCCAATGCAGCCGTTGTACTGGCGCAGCACGCTCTCTTCGTAGCTCTCCTGCGTGAGGGCCACTATGGTTACATTCTCCTTTCCAAAGTAAGAGCGTATGTTGAAGCGCTCGTTGTAATCTACCACCGCGGGGTTTATTATTATAATATCTATGTCGCTGTTCTGCGCGTTGTAGTAGCCCGGGTTGGTGAGTGTCTGCACAATCGTGAACTCGGGGTGGCGGGCAATAATCGCCTGCATACCTGCCGATACAATTTCCGATGGTTCTATAAGCAGAATTCTATATTTATTTGTCTTCTCCATTCTTCTTTTCCATTATTCCCACCAGGGGTATAAGTAGCTTGTTCTCTATGAGAGAGTGCTTGCGCAGGTCGCTCTCAACGGCATAAATGTCGTTGAGCAGGTTGAAACGCAGGGCCGATGAGTGCTCCTCGGGTAGGTATTTTATGATGATGTTCTTAAGGTCGTTGAGTTTCTCGCTTATGTTGCTGTGATTATCCTCGAACTTGCTTATGTGGTATGCTTCGTCGTCGATGTCGCCCCCCGCCTGCATCGCCTCAATGTAGGGAAAAACAACCTCCTCTTCGTATTTGAAGTGGTTGGTCACCTCGTTGTCGTAGTCGTCGTAAAACTTGTCTATGAGGCGGCGGTTTACATCGTCCAACTCCTTTACAAGGCTGTGTATGCTGTTGTGTATGGCAGGGAAGCATACTTCGCTGTAGAACTTGTGCGATGTGCGCAGATATGTGGTTATGCTTGCAACGTCGCTCTCGGTGAGTGCCTCAATGTGCGGCTGGTAGTGACGGAACGAGTAAATGTTGCATATCTCAAGGAAAAGCCCTGTGGATATGTTGTATCGTGTGCATATATCTTCCACCGTAGCCTCGCCAAAGCCCAGGCGTATGTTCAGGCGTTGCAATATCGACAGCAGGCTGTTGTCGGCCGCAATGAGCTCGGCAAGCTTCATATTTTTCTTATATGTTGTTTCTATAGTCATATTTATATGTAAATTCAAAAAAAGTTTCTTAAAACAGTCCTCCAATTATGTAAACAATGTAGCCGGCAACCCACGCAACGGTGGTGTTATATACCACCGAGAATAGTGCCCACAGGCGGCTGCCTGTCTCTGTGGCAATGGTGGCCACGGTGGCAATGCAGGGGAAAAATAGCAGTATGAACACAAGGAACGCTGCGGCCGAGCGTGGCGAAAAATCGCCCGACTCCTTGAGGTCACTCTCTATTCCCTCTTCGGTGTCGCTGCTGTAGAGCACGCCGAACGTGCTCACTACAAGCTCCTTGGCAGGGATGCTTGTGATTATGGCTACGCTTGAGCGCCAATTCTGCCCCAGTGGCGCAAGTGCGGGTTCTATGGCGCGCCCTATCATACCGATGTATGAATTTTCGTATCCGCTTTCGGCCGTCTGCTCGGTGCGTGCCGGTGAGCCGTTATCACTCTGCGTGGGGCGTGGGAAATAGCTCAGGAACCATATAATTATGGTGGCAACAAGTATTGTCGTTCCTATCTTTCTTATGTACTGCTCACATTTTTCCCACATATGGCGCAGTGTGGCGCGCAGCGTGGGTATGCGGTAGGGTGGCAGCTCCATAACAAACGGTGTTTCGTCTTTCTGGAAGCGTGTCCAGCGCAGCAGGCGTGCCGTGAACACCGCCACCACAATCCCCAGCAGATACAACGATATGAGCACTGTGGGTGCGTGGTTGGGGAAGAATGCCCCGGCGAAAAGCACCAGTACCGGCAGACGTGCGCTACACGACATAAAGGGGGTAACCAAAATTGTTATTATGCGGCTGCTGTGGCTCTCAATGGTGCGTGTGGCCATAATGGCCGGCACGTTGCAGCCAAATCCCATAAGCATAGGTATGAACGATTTTCCGTGCAGGCCCATTTTGTGCATAAGCCTGTCCATAATGAATGCGGCACGTGCCATATACCCCGAATCCTCCATAAGCGATATGAAAAGATAGAGTATAAGTATTTGCGGAATGAATACAGCCACGCTGCCCACACCGCCTATTATGCCATCGACAATGAGGTCCTGTATGGCCCCTTCGGGTATGAAACGGGTTACAAAATCGCCGAAGAACGAGAATAGGGCATCTATCCAGTCCTGCGGGTATGCTCCCAACAGGAATACCGTGTAGAACATCACCCACATAACAAGTATGAATATTGGGAAGCCGAGCCAGCGGTTTGCCACAAGGCGGTCTATGCGGCGGGTGTGTTTTTGCGTGTCCTTGTTGCCCGGGGTGTATGTCTCCTGCAATGCTCCGTTTATGAAACCATACTTTGCATCGCTTATGGCTGTTTCAACATCAATCTTCAGGCTTGTATGTATTCGTTTGGCGGCGTGCCCGGCCATCTGCTGCCACTCGGTGAGTTCGGCGCAGTTGTGCAGCTGTGCTATGGCCTCCTTGTCCTGTTCCAGAAGTTTGAGCGCCCAGTAGCGCACGGGGAACTGGTATGGCAGGTCGCTAGCCTTGTGCATCCTCTCCGACAGGGGGGCAAGCTCACCTTCGAGCGTGTTGCCGTAGTTTATGTGTATGTGCCTAATTGTGCTGTTCTTGCCCTCGAATAACTCAATCACTATGTCGAGCAGTTTGTCAAGCCCCTTGCCCGTTTTTGCAATTACGGGCACCATAGGGATACCCATCATACCGCCTAAGTGCTCATAATCTATTTTTGCTCCGCTGGCCAGCAGTTCGTCATACATATTCAGCGCCACCACGGTGCGCAGGTTCATATCGATAAGCTCTGTGGTGAGGTAAAGATTGCGTTCCAGGTTCGATGCCACAACCGAGTTTATTATAATATCGGGCATCTGCTCAAAGAGGTGGCGGCGCACATAAATCTCCTCGGGCGAGTATGCCGCAATGGAGTATGTGCCGGGCAGGTCGGTGATGTTTATGCGGTAGCCCTTGTAGTTGAAGCTGCCGGTCTTGGCATCTATGGTAACACCGCTGTAATTGCCCACGTGCTCGTTTTCGCCTGCAAGAGCATTGAATATAGATGTTTTTCCGCTGTTGGGGTTGCCCACCAGTGCCACGGTTATCACGTTGTTCTTTTTTGTGGACACCTTGCGCTGGGTGCAACTGCGGCAGGCACACCCGTTGCACTCTTCGCAAGCCGAGAAGCAACTGAACGATGGGGCGGGGGTAAGCTCCTTTTTGGCCTCCTCCTCGGGTAATACCTCAATCATATCGGCCTCGCCGCGGCGCAAGGAGATGTCGTAGCCCATAATATGGTATTTAATGGGGTCGTGCATAGGTGAGTCGAGTACCGATTTCACCTTCTCGCCTCTTATGAAGCCCATCTCCATTATGCGTTTGCGGAATCCTCCGTGCCCCGACAGGCGCACAATGACTGCGGTTTCCCCGTTTTTAAGCTCCGAAAGTTTCATATATAGCAGCTGTTTTTTTTATTCTTGGTATATTGTTTTTTTGCGGCCTCGCAAGACCTCGTCTATTTTTGCTACGCAAAAATAGCGCTCTTTTTGTACTCCCGCAATAGTTGTTTTTTGTAAAATAGGCTGTTTAGTGGTTATTTATAACTATAGAGCTTTGGATTTCCCTGCTTTTTTATGCAAAATACCTATATGTTGTTACCGTTTTGTGCAAAAATCATATTTTTTGTGATTGCAGGCTTGCTTTTTACACCATACTTTTGCATCAAGAATAAACCAGACAATAAATTGTATTATCCCTTAATTAGCAAGGTGGGTTCAATCCTTGCCTGCCAAGCATAACAGAGGGCATCGCGCGTAAGCCGGCGATGCCCTCTGCTGTTTAAGTATGATTGGTTTTAAGTCTTTTAGTTAGCAAGCAGTGATATAAGGCCCACAACACCTATTGCCACGGCTGCTGCACTTGCCACGTCACTGTCGCAGTGGTAATGTACGCGGGGTGCGGGATGGTGTACCACAACGGGGCGGGGTGCGGGGTGGTGTACAACTACGGGAGGAGGGCAGCTGTGTGTAACGTGCACGGGAGTGTGGTGATGAATCACTTGCGGTTTATGGTGCACAACGTGCTGCTTGTGGTGTGCCTGTGGCTTGTGAGGAGCGGGCTTGTGGCTGCTCACGGCGTGATGTCTGTTGTTGCGGCTCTCCACTCTCATCTCCTTGCGGTTGCCTCCTCTGTTGGTGTTGCGGCTTTCAATGCGGGGGCGGTTATCCTGTCTGTTGTTTTCTCTGTTCTTCTGTGCCATTAGCTGTGCAGGCATAAGCATTGCGCTCACGAGTACTGCAATCATCATAATCTTTTTCATAATATTCACGTTTTAGTGGTTAAACCTTTTCTGTTGTTTCTGTGGTAGCAAAGGTATGAATGAGAAAATCTCCCTGCAACGTTAATTTCCTAATCGTTGCAGGGAGATTCCCTATTTTGCAGGGGATTTTCCCCGTGCTTGTAATGTATGGCTTTTATTTACTGCCCTTGAAGTATGAACCCAATGATAGCAACCAGGCCACAATAATGCTCACAGCCATACCTATGGCTCCGTAGAGCAGGAAGTTGGCATCGGTGTATTCGCTCACTAAGAATACCACTACCTCGCCCGCCACAAAACCGGCAAGTGCTGCGTAGCCCTTAACGCGTTTCATAAACACGGCAATGAAGAACAAACCTCCCAATCCGCTGGTGAGCAGTCCCAAAACCTCGTTAAAGAAATCGAGGAACGACTGTATATCCCACGTTGCCATAAGCAGGGCAAGTACAAGACCTATCATACCGCTCACTACCGAGCCCCAACGTGCCACCACCACAAGCTGCGAATCGGTGGTGGATGTGCGGAAACGCTTCCAGAAATCTATGGAGAATGCCGTGGCCACACTGTTTATGTTGCTCGATATTGTACTCATTGTGGCTGCGAATATTGCGGCTATGAGTGCTCCGGCAATGCCGGCAGGCATTTGGCTCATCATAAAGAATGGGAAGATAGCGTCGGATTGTCCCATTGTGATATCAAGCTCTGCAGGGTGTGTTTTGTAGAATGTGTAGAGGCCGGTACCTATCATATAAAAGGCCACCGACACAAACACACTCATCACGCCGTTTACCAATATACCACGGCCGGCTGCCTTTTCGTCAGATGTGGTGAGGTAACGCTGTATCACCGTTTGGTCAGATGTGTATGAAATAAGGTTATTTGCCAAACCGCCGAGAATGATAACCCACCAGGTGGCCTGCGACCAGGTATTGTTGAGGTTGAACAGTTGGAACTTGTCGTTTTCCAAAGCAATGTCTATGCAACCGCCAATGCCCCCCTCGGTGCTCATTGCCAAATATATAACTGCAAATATCGCTCCAAAGACAAGTATAAGACCTTGAATAACGTCGCCCCAGATAACGGCCTCCACACCACCCATCGTGCAGTAGATGATGGTAGCCAATCCCATAAGCACTATGCACAGGTATATGTCTATGCCTGTAACGGCTGTTAGTGCCAACGAGGGCAGGTAGAGCACAATGGCCATACGCACAATCATAAATATGCAGAAGAGCGTAGATGCCAACATTCGTGTGAACAGGTTGAAGCGCTGCTCCAATATCTCGTAGGCACTGGTTACATTAAGTTTGCGGAAGTATGGCAGATAGTACTTTATAACGGGGAAACTCACGAGCAGTATCATCCACAGCATTGGGTAGTAGGTCCAGTCGGTGGTATATGCCTTAGCGGGTATTGTCATATAGGTGATGGCCGAGAGCATAGTGGCATAGATACTTATTCCGGCTGCCCACCAGGGTATGCGGCCGCCGCCCTTGAAGAAGTCGTCGGCGCTGTTCTCCTTGCGCATAAAGTATATACCCATACCCAGCATTGCAGCAAGGTAAAGTACCAATATTGTCCAGTTTAGCCAACCGAAACTCTTGTCGTTGGTTACCTCTACGTGGGTTACGTCGGCACTGCGCACTCCGGGCATCAATTCGCCACCGCTGTAGCTCCAGCCTTTTCCACCCACCTCGGCTGTGAGGCAGGCGCCGGCACGGGCCAGCAGGCTGTTGCCGGGCAGGAAGCCCCACGAGTCGGTAACGGTGTGGTATATGAGAACATCCTCGCGGAAGCGATACCAATCGGGCTTGTGTCGCAGGTATAGGCTGTCCTGTTGCCCGCTGATGGCACTGTGGAAGATGTCGTAATCCACACCGCCAAAGAACAGCACGTGGCTGTAGCCCGTGGTGCTACAGGTGCTGCCCACCACGGCTTGGCGTTGTTGCACTCGCTTGCCGTCGGCGGCATTGTCTATCCACGCCAATGTAGGTGATGTGCGTTTCCATTGCGCGGTTGTCGTGCCGCCCTTCTTCAGTTCTGCAATAGGAATATAAACACCATCGGTGTGCACTACGGCCTCTTGTCCCTCACTCTTTGGCTGGTATCCGCCAAAAACAAAGAGGGCATAACCTGTGGCGGTGTTCTGTGCCGCTACGCAGGGCTGCAAACGACAGGCATCGGGCAGGGTGGCGACAACGCTCCACTCCTTACCGTCGCAAGGGAATGGCAGGGCATAGACATCGGTGTTGGGCACACCGTTGCTTTGTCCGCCGGCTACCCATATTGTGCCGTCGTAGTATGTGGCTGCAAAGTTATCAAGGCCCTTGGGTAACGATGCTATGGTGGTTTCTATGCCATCTGCGGCATTTATGAATGTGCACCCGTTGAGTGAGCCCGCATTGTCCATTCCGCCAATATAGACCACGCCGCCGGGTACTTGTACACTCGCTCCGTAGGCGCAGGGGTAATATACCTTCTCGCCACCGTCGGCACAAGGAACGTCGGGGAAATTGCAACCTCCGTAGGTGGCAAGTTCACCCTTTATCCATCCTGCATAGTGGCCCGAAACGGCTCTATCCAGGGGCGTGGCAGGCTGCACCGTAACTCGGTTCTGTGCTATGCCTATCATAGAGCAGAATAGCAGCAATAGTAATAGATGTTTTTTCATAAGGTAGTTCTTGTGTGTTGTCTAAAATATGTGGCTATTCTGTTAACTCCTTGCACAAGTCGTATGCCTTTATCATCATTCTTGGAATGTGGAACGGGCCCTTGAATATATTTCCTTTGGCAGGCTGTGCCACGGTGCCGTCGCGGTGCAGATAACCGTACCACTCGCCACACTCATTGTCGGGGAAGTGGGCGTATGTCCACTCGCTTATCTGCTTGTGCCATACGAGGTACTTGTCGTCGCCCGTGGCCTCATAAGCATAGAGCGTGGCAATAATGGCCTCGGTTTGCGGCCACCAGAATTTCATATCCTGCGAGTAGTCCTGTGGTGGCAGGTTGCGGCAGTCGCGGAAATTTATTATGCCGCCATACTGCTTGTCCCAGCCCCACTCCCAAGACCAGTCGAGTATCTGCAAGGCCTGTGCGGTGAGCTCCTTCTCCCACCCGCGGTGCTTTGCCTCCTCCAATAGGAACCAAGCGGTTTCAATGCAGTGGCCGGGGTTTATCACGCGGCCGTTGCAGGTATCTATGAACTCGCCGTTGGGGCCCACCATCTCGAGCAGTGCCTTGAACTCGGGTTTCATAAAGTCCTTGAGCGATGCTATCGACTCGTCAATCTGTTGGTCCAGTACGGGGTCGCTTATCACGTTGCGTATGCGCGATGCGGTGTTTATGAGAATCATCACCAATGAGTGTCCCTTTGCCTGCAGGCTGTCGAGATATTTGGCAGGCATATATCCGG
Organism: Bacteroidaceae bacterium; assembly: GCA_017503645.1. Classification (GTDB taxonomy): domain Bacteria; phylum Bacteroidota; class Bacteroidia; order Bacteroidales; family Bacteroidaceae; genus HGM04593. Next base: position 29,589 of record JAFVSR010000012.1, read on the forward strand.
GGGTGGCCACGAATTTGCGTATATCCTTGAAAAGTTTCAATGCCTTTTCGGCGTATGTTTTGTCGCCCGATGCCTTTGAGTATTCAGCCATAGCTATGGCTGCAAAGCTCTCCGAAAAGACATAGCGACGCTTGCGCAGCGGTGTGCCGTCGGCCATCACCTCAAAGTACATACGTCCGTCGCTGTCGAAGCAGTGTGCCTCAATGAAATCAATGGTGCTTTTTGCCGCTGCAAGCCACTCGGGGTTTTTCTCTATTGTGTTGTAGGCAAAACTGCATACAAAGGCAAAACGGCCCTGGAACCACACCGACTTTGTGCTGTCAATGAGCGAGCCGTCGCGGTCGAGGCAGGTGTAAATACCGCCGTTCACACGGTCAAGGCCGTTCTTCAGCCAAAAGGGCATAATGTTCTCGCACAAATCTTTTTTATAGCTCTGTTGCCATTCGGCAATATATTTTTTCCAATCCATTGCTGTGTGGTGTTAGAATTTGTTACAACGCTCAAAGAAATTGATGGCTTCGAGTTCCTTGCGCATAGCAGCCTCCTCCTCATCGGTCATATTCTGGAACGGAGTGCGGTTTTTGCCCAGGTCGAGACCTATGAGCTTCATTATTCTCTTGCCACCCACAATGTTGCCGCGGTAGTGGCAGATTACATTGATAACCTCCTGCGAGAAGTTCTGCAATTCGCGTGCCTTCTCCAAGTCGCCTGCGTTCCAGGCATCAATTATACCGGCAAGGTTGCAACCGTTGTAGTTGGTGGTGCCGCCTATGCCGCCCTGTGCGCCACCCATTGCAAGGCAGGGGAGAATGGTTTCGTCTTGTCCGTGCAGCATATCGAATTTGCCGTTCTTGTAGAGGCGGCACTGGTTATACTCATACAAACTTTCGAATGTGTATTTTATACCGGCAAAATTGGGTATGCGGCCATCTACTGCCTCCAGGAATTTCACCATAGGAAGGAATGCGCCGTTGAAGGCGGGTATGTGGTAGAAATAGAAGGGGAGCTCGGGTGCTGCCGATGCTATCTCCTCGCAATATTTCACAAGCTCCTCCACGCGGCCCACTTTGGGGAACGGGGGTGCCATAGCGCCAATGCCGAATACGCCCAACTTCTGCGCGTGCTCGGCCATACGACGGCTCGACATCACACAGGTGCTGCCCACGTGCACAATTATCTTAAAGTCTTTGGGCGCAGCAGCCACCCAGGCCTCGGCAAGTTTCATTCTCTCCTCCTCGGTGAGCATATAACCCTCGCCCGAAGAACCGTTGATGAATACACCTTTCATACCATTCTTTGCAAGCATCTGTGCATATGCGGGAATGGGTTCATAGTTCACCTCACCGTTTTCATAGAACGGGGTAAAGGGGGCATCAATCAAGCCAATGATTTTTTCCATATTATTAAATATTTAATTAGTTGTATTATAAATTTGCACTATGTGGTCATTAAAGCACTGTTTACATCGTTTTTTATATGTCATGTCGAACGTATGTGAGACATCTCATCTGTTTTTTTAGATTCCTCCACTGCGTGTTCGGAATGACATATCAATGCAAAAAAAGATAAAAAAAACAGAACGCACAAATTTTGCCCTGCTTTGTTTGCCTGCGGGCTGCTATACTTTCAAAAAGAGTTTCTGCTTGTATAGCACACGCAGAATGAAAAAGAGAATAAGGCTGTTGGCCGCTGTGAGTAACACGGCATACCAATCGCTGCCTATATACTGCTCGGTACCACGCAGCAACGACGATGCCACACTGCGGAAATTTATGATTTCGCCAATGAGGTAGGCTGTTATTGCATTGCACCCATAGTACAAAAGCCACTCCCAACCTTTGCGGTGCCCCTTTACATCTATCCACCAATAGAACAGTGCAAGCAACAGATAGCACAACCCTCCGCTGTATATGGTCATACTGCCGTTCCATATGCGTTTTACCATAGGCTGCCATATATCCCACAGTAGGCCGGCTGCAACAAGCGCTGCGCCCACGGCCAACAATCTGATTGCAGTGCGCTTGCGGTTGTCCTCGCCACTCTTTATGAGTGTACCGGCAAGGCTGCCCATTGCCACCGTGCAGCAGAACGTGAGGCTGCTCCATACCCAAGTGTAGTCGTACCACGATGCAAACACCACACTGCCGTCGGCAGCCACATAGCTCTGGTCGCGGAAACGGCCGAGAATGAATTTATCCACCTCGCAGGCAAAATTTCCTTGCGGTGTGCCGTCGCCCCACAGCACCATAGGCACGGTGTATATTGCAAGCAGCGCCACTATAGCCATCACTTGTGTGCGCGGCTTCAAGTAGAGCACCAACGGCACGGTGAGCAGGTAGCCCACAGCTATGGCCTGCAAGGTGTTGCTGTATAGATATACTGCATCGGGGTTTAGCGACAGTATATTGCCCTGCACCAAAATACCAAGGGCAAATAGTATGAAAAAACGTTTAAGCACCCTTTTCCACAGCATTGCCGCGCTGTTTTGCTTCAGATACTTGGGAAGAGAAAATGGCATTGTAACGCCCGACATAAAAAGGAAAAGGGGCATCACAAGGTCCCACGCCCTGAACCCCTCCCACTGTGCGTGGTCGAGCTGTGCAAGCAGTGTGCTGTTGAGTGTTTCGTTGTTTATGGTAAGCAGGGCAGCGCGCAACACCGGTTGCAGGCCCACAAGCATAAAAAGGTCGAGCCCGCGCAGCACGTCGAGCGACAGTAATCTTTCGTTCTTTTTCATAGAGTGGCGTAATTTGTATTCGCAGTTGCGAAGATAATCTTTTTTTTATAATTTTGAGCAATAAAAACAAGTGGGGTTACACCGCCTATGAATATAGAACCAATAGCATATTTCCGCTCGGCACTCACCACAAAATTCGGCGTGCCGCGCCAGAGCGGGCTTGCTGCCGAACTGTGCGGCACCATTGTGTTTGTGCCCAAGTACCGCAACGCCACCGCATTGCGCGGGCTCGACGGCTTCGACTACCTGTGGCTCATATGGGGCTTTTCGGCCAACATAAGAGAGGGGGCAGGGTGGAGCCCCACGGTGCGCCCGCCCCTGCTTGGCGGCAACATCGCAATGGGTGTGTTTGCCACACGCTCGCCCTTTCGCCCCAACAATTTAGGTCTTTCGTCGGTGAAGATAGTTGCCATAGAGGAGAGCGCTGCCGATGGCGTGGTTATCCACGTGCAGGGTGCCGACCTTATGAACAACACCCCCATTTACGACATAAAGCCCTATGTGGCCTACAGCGATGCTCACCCGCAGGCACGCAGCGGCTTTGTCGATGAAAACAGGTGGCAATGCCTTGCGGTAAACATCCCGCAGGAGTATGAATGCCTCTTTACACCACAGGACTTCAAGGCGCTGCGGCAGTTGCTCTCGTTGGACCCCCGCCCGCAGTATCAGGACAACCCCGAAAGGGTTTATGGTATGCCATTTGCCGGCTACGATGTGCGTTTCACCGTGCAAGGCACCGAACTTACTGTGGTGGAGGTGGTTTTGCTGTAAAATGTTGCAAAAAAATCAAGCAGTTTGTTTTTTTCTGCGCTCGTTTGTTATTATCTTCGCAACATAATTATTGGTATAGGCCGCTCATCAGCGTAAGTAATCAGACCTTTAATTAGGCGGTTCTTATGGGGTGGGCGGTTCTTTTTGACTATTATGGAAAAATTTGAACCACATAGCATAGACGACAATGCAAGCGCCACAGGCTCGTTGCTTGGGCACGTGAAGGCCGGTTTTCCCTCTCCCGCCGAGGATATGCGCGAGAGGCTCGACCTGGTGAAACTGCTTGTGCGCCACAAGGCATCTACCTTCTTCTTCCGTGTGAGCGGAGTGTCAATGGTTGATGCTGCCCTTGACGAGGGCGATATTATTATAGTGGATAGGGCGGTGGAGCCATATAACAACTGCAAAGCGGTTTGCTACATCGACGGGGAATATACCGTGAAGCGTGTGGAGATGCTTGGCGGCAAGGTGCGCCTTATGCCTGCCAACGAGAACGCCGCCTATAAACCCATAGAGGTTACCGATGGCAACGATTTCCTCATATGGGGCGTTGTAACCTATGTCATAAAGAAGATGTAATAATGTTTGCCCTTGCCGACTGCAATAACTTTTTTGCCTCTTGCGAGCGCGTCTTCCGCCCCGACTTGCAGGGCCGTCCCGTCATTGTTCTTTCGAGCAACGACGGCTGTGCCGTGGCGCGCAGCAACGAGGCCAAGGCATTGGGCATAAAGATGGGGGCACCGTTCTTCAAGATACGCCACTTGGTGGAGGCTCACAATGTGGCGGTTTTTTCGGGCAATATGGCACTCTATGGCGATATGTCGCAGCGGGTGCGCTGGGTGCTCGAGGAGTTTGCCCCTTCGATAGAGGTCTATTCCATAGATGAGGCCTTCCTTGACCTGCGCGGCCTGCTGAATGTCGATTTCGATGCATATGCAAAAGCCATATCCAAGCGCTGCCGGCAACTGACATCTATCCCCGTGTCGGTGGGTATTGCTCCCACAAAAACACTCGCCAAGATAGCCTCCAAACTATGCAAGCAGTATCCCAAACTGCAAGGCGGCTGCTATATGCACCGCCCGCAGGATATTGAAAAGGTACTGCGTAAATTCCCCATAGAAGATGTGTGGGGGATAGGCCGTCGCTCGGCTCCCAAACTATATGCCGCAGGAGTGCGCACGGCCTACGATTTTACGCTCCTCACCGAGCAGGCGGTGCGTGCAATGTTCGGCATCACGGGGGTGCGCACGTGGCGCGAACTGCGCGGGGAACCCTGCATAGAATTTGAAGATGGTTTTGAGGCAAAGCAATCCATTTGCGTGTCGCGCAGTTTTTCACAGGAGATAGCCGATGCCGATGTGCTGTGCGAGCAGGTTGCCAATTTTGCCTTCTCCGTTGCCGAGAAACTGCGGCAGCAACGCTCGGTGGCTTGCGAAATTCTGGTGTTTGCATATACCAACCGCTTCAAGGATAATGCCCCGCAGATGTATGGCAACAAACTTGTGCACTTTGAACAACCCACCAACGAGCAACGCGCAATAGTGACGGCAGCCGTGGAGGCGGCACGTTCGCTTGCCACGGGTGGTTACAGTTACAAAAAGGCGGGTGTGGTGGCTACGCACATAATGCCCGTGCAGAATGTAATGCACTCCCTGTTCGAGGATAGGGCGGCCAATGAAAAAGAGGGCCGCATAAGCACAGCCGTAGACGCAATAAACAGCGCCTTCGGGCGTGGCACGGTGAAATTGGCGGTGCAGGGCAGCGGCAGAATAAAAAGTTCCAGCGAAAAGCAATCGCCCCACTACACAACCCTGTGGAGCGATATTCCCACCGTTACGGTGAAGTAACACATTCTTCTATGTCTCCTCCATTAGCGCCTTGTATAGTGGCAATATATAAAATCGTATAATGTTGCTAAATAGTTGTTCGCTATAACTCTTATATTCTAATAAATTGTTGAACCGATAATTTTTTTGTTTATTTTTGCATTTAGCACGTTTTTATACACAATGGTTGATATGACAGCACAGAGTGAAGCAGCATTGGAAAATGGTCTGATAAGGACACTACAAAATATGAGTTATGAATATGTTGTGATTAAAGAAGAAAGCAATTTGATTGAGAACTTCAAATTACAACTGGAAAAGCATAACCAAAAAGAACTTTCAAAATACAACCGTTCACAGTTTACCGATAAGGAGTTTGAGAAAATCCTCATTCATCTTGAGGGTGGCACACGCTTTGACAAAGCGAAGAAACTTCGCGACCTTTATCCTCTTGACACCGAGGATGGAGAACGCATTTGGGTGGAGTTCCTTAATCGTAGCCAATGGTGTAAAAACGAATTTCAGGTAGCAAATCAAATTACCATTGAAGGACGCAAGAAGTGCCGGTATGATGTTACCATTCTTATCAATGGATTACCATTAGTGCAAATAGAACTAAAGAAGAGAGGTGTTGAACTGAAACAAGCATACCAACAAATTCAGCGTTATCACAAGACATCATACCACGGACTATTTGACTACATCCAAATTTTTGTAGTCTCTAACGGTGTGAATACACGTTACTTTGCTAACAATCCCAATCAAGGTTACAAATTCACATTCAACTGGACAGATGCAGCTAACACACCATACAATGACCTAAGCCTGTTTGCCAATGAGTTTTTTGACAAATGCACTCTTGGCAAATTGATAAGCAAATACATTGTAATGCACGAGGGCGATAAATGCCTTATGGTGTTGCGACCATATCAATTCTATGCCGTTGAAAAGATACTTGACCGTGTACAAAACACCAATAAGGACGGATATATTTGGCACACAACCGGTGCTGGCAAAACACTGACATCATTCAAGGCTGCTCAATTGGTGTCTGAAATAGACGGAATAGACAAAGTTATGTTTGTTGTTGACCGCCACGACCTTGATACTCAAACACAATCGGAATACGAAGCGTTTGAACCGGGTGCTGTAGATAATACCGACAATACATCGGAACTTATCAAACGCTTGAATGGAAATAGTAAAATCATAATCACTACAATACAGAAACTCAACACAGCTGTATCAAAGGATTATTATAGCAATAAACTTTTGGCTGTTAGAGACAAACGGATTGTTATGATTTTTGACGAGTGTCACCGAAGTCATTTCGGCGACAGCCATAAGAATATTATGAAGTTTTTTACTAACACTCAAATATTCGGCTTCACCGGCACTCCGATATTCGTTGAAAATTCAATCGACGGGCACACTACCAAAGAAATCTTTGGCGACTGTTTGCATAAGTATCTTATAAAAGATGCTATTGCCGACGAAAACGTACTTGGTTTCTTGGTGGAATATTATACAGGCAATGTAACAGCTGAATATGACGATGAGGGCAGAATGACAGAAATTGCCCAGTTTATACTCAACAACTTCAATAAATCGACATTCGATGGAGAGTATGATGCTCTTTTCGCAGTACAATCTGTTCCTATGCTGATAAAATACTATAAGATATTCAAGAGTCTTAATCCTCAAATAAAGATTAGTGCAGTATTCACCTATGGGCAAAACACGAATCAGGATGATGCATATACGGGTATGAACAGAGGGTTTGAGAATGAAAGCGTTCAAGCCGATGAATTGCAAGCCATAATGGATGATTACAATAAAATGTATGGCACAGCATTTACCACAGAGAATTTCAGTGCTTATTACGATGATATAAATCTTCGTATGAAGAAGAAAAAGCCCGAAATGAAACCTCTTGACCTTTGTCTTGTGGTAGGTATGTTCTTGACTGGGTTTGACTCTAAAAAGTTGAATACGCTTTATGTTGATAAGAAACTTGAATATCACGGGCTGTTGCAAGCATTCAGCCGCACCAATCGTGTGCTTAACGAAAAGAAACGCTTTGGAAAAATCGTCTGTTTCCGCAACCTAAAGGACAATGTCGATAACTCAATTAAGCTATTCAGTAATAACTGCCCTTCGGAAGATATTCTGCGTGAGCCTTTCGACAAAGTAAAAAAAGAACTTAATGACCTCGCGATTGCATTCTTAAAGAAATATCCAAAACCACAATTCGTAGATACGCTTCAAAGCGAATACGACAAGCGCGATTTTGTTTTAGTATTCCGCGACCTTATAAAAAAACAGGCTGAAATTCAAATTTACGAGGAATACGACCCTAACGATTCAAGCCTTTACATGTCCGAGCAGGAATTTAATGATTTCAAGAGCAAATATCTTGATATTGCATTGGGTGTCGTAACGCTGGACCAAGCAAATAGTATGGTGGCTGAATCTGGGGCACCATATGGAGAAACACAAAAACTCGAAGATATTGATTTCTGCCTTGAATTACTTCACAGTGATGTTATTAATGTGGCATATATCCTTGCACTCATAGCCGACCTTAATCCGTCAAGTGATGATTACGAGGAAAAACGCAGGAACATCATTGACACAATGATTAAAGACGCCGAAATGCGTAATAAGGCGAAGCTGATTGACGGCTTCATTCAGCAGAATGTGGACGATGATAAAGAAAACTTTGAACGTGCAAAGGCAGACGGGTCAATGGATTTGGAGGCAAGACTCAATTCCTATGTAAAAGAAAAACGAGAAAAAGCAATAAAAGACCTCGCTGAAACCGAACATATACCGGTAGCGGTGCTTGCACGCTATTTGGCCGAATATGATTACCTGCAAAAGCACAAGTCTGAAATAATTCAAGAGGCTATTGCCGAGCAGCATCTTGGTCTTATAAAAACAAGGAAGGCTATAAAACGAGTGACCGAACAATTGATGTTTATTATTAATACATTCTCTTGGGAATGACAAAACAAAGTTTTGTTATCGGCGAGTTTTGTAGTGAACGTCGCAGGTGGCATCGCTGAAAGTGATGCCCTGCGGTGCACGAAAAACAAAACGAGCCAATGACTATTATTTGTCGGTGAGTTCATTTATGAACGAGCCAATGACTATTATTTGTCGGTGAGTTCATTATGAACGAGTCAATAACATTGCAAATTAAGAATTATAAAAACTTTACAATATGAGCGAAGAACTTCAGCAAAAACTGCGTAACCAACTTTGGACTGTTGCAAACACATTGAGAGGAAATATGTCTGCCGGTGAATTTATGTACTTTTCACTTGGCTTCATCTTCTATAAATATCTGTCGGAGAAAATAGAGCATTTTGCAGACACAGCTCTTGTCGATGATGAAATAACATTCAAGGAACTTTGGAAAGTTGCCGATGACGAAGATTATCTTGAACTCCAGGAAGCTGTGAAAACACAGTGTCTTGAATCTATCGGTTATTTCATTGAACCTGAATTTCTGTTCTCTTCGGTCATTGCTTTAATCAAGAAGAAAGAGACTATTCTCCCTGTTCTCGAACGTTCATTAAAACGTATCGAGGACAGTACATTGGGACAGGACAGCGAAGAGGACTTTGGCGGTCTCTTCTCAGATATTGACCTTGCCTCGCCTAAACTAGGTAGAACAACTGATGACAAGAATACACTAATCAGCAATGTTCTTCTTGCCCTTGATGAAATCGACTTTGGTGTAGATGCAACACAGGAAATTGATATTCTTGGCGATGCATACGAGTATATGATTAGCCAATTTGCAGCTGGTGCTGGAAAGAAAGCCGGTGAGTTCTATACACCTCAGGAGGTGAGTCAAATTCTTGCTGATATTGTAACTACAGGCAAGACACGCTTGCGTAATGTATATGACCCCACTTGCGGCAGTGGATCATTGCTTATTCGTGCTGCACGCAATGGCAAAGCTGAAGACATTTACGGACAGGAAAAGAACCCGACAACATTCAATCTCTGTCGTATGAATATGTTGCTTCACGGTATCAAATTCCACAACTTCCGCATTGAGAATAACGACACTCTTGAACACGATGAATTTGGCGACACGCAATTCGATGCTGTGATTGCTAACCCACCATTCTCTGCCGAGTGGAGTGCAGATGCAAAATTCAATAATGATGACCGTTTCAGCAAAGCCGGAAAACTTGCACCAAAGAGCAAAGCCGACTATGCGTTTATTCTTCACATGGTTCACCACCTTAATGAAGGTGGTACAATGGCTTGTGTTGCACCTCACGGAGTGCTGTTCCGTGGCTCTGCCGAAGGTACAATTCGTCAATTCCTTATTGAAAAGAAAAACTATATTGATGCAATCATCGGTTTGCCTGCAAACATCTTCTATGGCACATCAATCCCGACTTGTATTCTTGTCCTGAAAAAATGCCGTCAGGCTGATGACAATATCCTGTTTATCGATGCAAGCAAAGAGTTCGAGAAGGTAAAGACTCAAAACAAGCTCCGCCCCGAACATATTGAAAAAATCGTTACCACATATCGCGAGCGTAAAGAAATTGAGAAATATAGCCACTGTGCTACTCTTGATGAAATCAAGGAGAATGACTACAATTTGAATATTCCTAGATATGTTGATACATTTGAAGAGGAAGAGGAAATCGACATCAAAGCAGTGATGGCAGACATCAAAACACTTGAAGCACAGCGTGCCGAACTTGATGCTCAAATAGAAGTTTACTTAAAAGAGTTAGGATTAGTTGACTAATTGCAATCCTTAATGTTTAACCTAAAAGTAAACAAATGATTATGGCAAACGATAAGCAAAATACAAGTCCTAATGTACCCAATAAGAGAGAGCAGAGCGGAATTTATTCCGGCTATGCCGA
>JAFVSR010000096.1 GCA_017503645.1 Bacteroidaceae bacterium
CTGCTTCGCCGTAATCTTAAAACTCTGCTTGGTAAGCAACAGGAATGCCCCAAGCAGAACGACTGCAAATGAGTATCTAAAGAAGAGTATCGACTCTATGGCCGCGCCCTTATTCATCAATGGCACAGCAAAGAGTGGATTTAGTCCGTATGTGATACCGGTAATAATACCGGCAGGGTAGCCTATAATAGCGTTTTTACTCAGTTTATTCATCGAGGCTTCAATTTTGGTAGTGCAAAGATATACACAAAAGTCGTACAACGATTAAACACAGCGCAGGATTTGCCCTGTGATTGTCATTTTATCGACGCAGCACTCTGCATTGCGCTGTTTATCAGAGTCTTAAATTTACCACACGCACCGCGAGGATTTTGAGCTATTCCGTACACGCGCCTCAGGAGATGACTAAAAAGTTAATTAGCCACCTCCATATTCCATCGAACGTGGTTGCGGTGGGCAATCCCTGCCGTGTTGTGCGCCCAATTACCGACGAGGATAGACTCAAGTCGTGGGATAGAGAGTAGAAAACAAACCACACGGTAGATGCCAGTGCATTTGAAATCTGGTCAAATTCAATACTCTCCACAAAAACGGCTTCTCGCACAGAGTTAGCAATTTTTGCAATATGGCGGTATTGGAGATGCGATCTACTCTAAAATATACACCACCTTGTCGCTGTACTTGTCGAGGCTGAAATGCAGGGCGCTGAGCGAGCTGGTGTTGTCGAATTGGGTAAAATAGACCTCATCGGCGAGGTCGGCGGCGCCCCAGTTGCGTTGTTGGGCAGAGTTCCAGCTGTGGCGCGTGTAGCCACGAAACGAAATAAACAGCAGATGCCCCTCGTCAAAAGCGGCTTGTAAATGTGGCGGAACTTTCTTATAAAGCGCTCGGCCGAGGGCAAAAATCACGGGATGGTGGTGTTCGAGCAGGATATTTAAGACCTCTTTTTCGAGTGGGGAGTGAAAGCCGCTGATGACGACTTTGTCGGTTTCGCAGATGTCAGCGGCCCATTGCAGCGCCAATTTCGTGTCGTGTGGCGTTGCTTTCCGCGAAGCGAAGAATGCCACCAACTCTCTATCGAGCAAGTCTCTATTTCCGGATAAGTCCATAAAAAAGCGCAGGCGCTGCATTAACTTACCCAACATCTAGGCCTTGGCTGCCCTTTCGAGAATAAGCAACACAAACGCCCACGCCGGATGATATATGCACACACTGAGCCAATGTCAGAGGTGAGTATATGCAACCTTGCGTGGACATTTTGTTGTCGTTCTTCTCGAATTTCTTAACCGCCAAGTTTAGATGTTGAAGAATCGTCAAAAAATATCCAATCAAATATGTACGGCACAACGGCAAAAGCCATAAGCCATTACAAAGATAAGTAAAAATTTACAGAAACTCCGAATTTTGGTGGAAAACTATTTTGTTGCACCTCAATCGTCGTGTCGAAAAAATCGTTACCTTTGGGGTAAAATAGAACGAATCGTTATGACTCCACAACAATTTACCCAGAAGTTTCGCGAGGCTTTTGGCCAGAGCGTGCCGCTACCTATAGCGTTTTGGTATGGCGATACGGCGGTAAATGCCGATAGTCGAGTGCCACGATGTATGATTGGCGCGATACGCAAGGTATGCGAGGCAGAGACGCTAACACTCACATCCGAGACTGTGCAGTGCGGAGGTGGTGGTCTATACACCGCCTTTAGGCCTATGCCCGAGCGCGTGCCACTATTTGTATCGGAGACCGAGCACTACAAACAGCGACCCGAGCAGGTGCGTGCCTATGTCGAGAGTCTCGAGATAGAGATC
>JAFVSR010000097.1 GCA_017503645.1 Bacteroidaceae bacterium
GCCAACAGCCTTATGATAAGCGTGGGTGAGAGCGGAACAGCCGAAGGGTTGTATGAATATGCACGCTTCATTACAGAGTACCCCAACGCGCAACAGGCAACGGGAACAGGCACTCCCGTCGACTGCCTGCGCAAGGCCGCCGAAATGGGCTTGCAGGAGGCACAAATTGCCATTATGAACCACGAATACGATGCACAGAACCACAAGGAAGCCTACCGCTGGGCACGCACGCTCTCGCTTGCCGGGCGACACGAAGGCACAAAGCGTATGGCCGACTGCTACAACCTGGGACTGGGCGTAAAGCGCGACAAGAAACTTGCAAAAGACCTCTACCGCACCGCCGCAAGCAACGGCAACAAGGAGGCAGCCGACATTTTAAAGAGTTTATGACGCATTATTTATAAAAGAATTTTCATACATTTGCAAAATATAAAAATACATAACTAATAAACAGATAAAATATATGATAACATTCTTAATATGCCTCACGGCACTTGTTGTCGCATATTTCACATACGGAAAATACCTTGAAAAGGTTTGTGAAATAAACCCGCAGAACCCCGTACCCTCAAAGACACACTACGACGGGGTGGACTATATACCTATGCCCCGTTGGAAAATTTTCCTTATACAGCTGCTGAACATTGCCGGCCTAGGCCCCATATTCGGAGCACTGTTGGGAGCCGCATACGGCCCTGTCGCCTTCCTGTGGATAACACTCGGCGGTATATTTATGGGCGCAATGCACGATTTCATAGCGGGAGTCATTTCACTCAAAAACGCGGGGTTGAGCCTTCCCGAAATCATAGGAAAATACCTGGGCAATGGCACAAAGATGTTTATGCGCATAGCATCGGTGCTGCTTATGGTGCTTGTGGGAGCGGTATTTATGTCGCAACCCGCCGAGCTCATTGCCGCAAACATATCATTACCCGCGTTCGAAACACCCATTTCATCGACTATGAGCTGGGAGGTTTTCATCGCTCTTATGGTAATACTTGTTTACTATGTTATGGCAACAATACTGCCCATTGACAAGATTATAGGCCGTTTCTATCCAATATTCGGAATGGCACTGCTCATTATGGCAGCGGGCATCCTTTATGTACTGCTGTTCCACAGCGACCGGTACATCATACCCGAACTCACTTCACTTGAAAACTGCATAGCCGATGCCGAGAAATTCCCCATTGTGCCAATGCTCTTCACCACAATTGCCTGTGGTGCCATTTCGGGTTTCCACGCCACACAGTCGCCTATGATGGCACGCTGCATGACTAACGAGAACCAAAGCCGCTCCATCTTTTATGGCGCAATGATTGCCGAAAGCATAATTGCCCTTCTGTGGGCCGCCATAGGTATGGCATTCTGGGGCAGTGTGCAGGGGCTTAACAACGCTATTGCCGAATATGGCGGCAGTGCTGCACGAATGGTAAATGTTATATCGGAAGAGACACTCGGCAGTGTCATTGCCGTGTTTGTGGTAGTGGGCGTTATCGCCTGTGCCATTACATCGGGCGACACCGCGTTCCGCTTGGCACGCCTCATTGTTGCCGATATGCTTGGCATACCGCAGAACGGAGTAATGAAACGAATTTCTGTATCGTTGCCCCTGTTCGTGCTTGGAGTGCTCATTATCTTCGCAATGCCATTCCAGACCATTTGGAGCTACTTCGCGTGGATGAACCAGACACTCGCCTGCATAAC
>JAFVSR010000013.1 GCA_017503645.1 Bacteroidaceae bacterium
ATGAAGTAATTACCAAAAACCAACCTATCTTCGAGAAGAGTTCTACAAAGAATGTTCGCTATACGATTGAGGACAACTTTTTCACCTTCTGGTTCCGTTTCATCTACAAGTATAACTATATGCTTGAAATTGAGAACTACGATGCTGTAAAGACTATCATCAACCGCGACTACGAGACTTTCAGTGGTAAGATGCTCGAACGCTATTTCAAGCGTGTGCTTATGGAGAGTAAAGCATACACACGCATCGGCAGTTGGTGGGATCGAAAGGGTGAGAACGAGATTGATATTGTTGCCGAGAACGAATTGAACAACGAGGCAGTATTCATCGAGGTAAAGAGAAAAGAGGATAACTTCGATGCTGTCGCTCTTAATGAGAAAGTGGATGTCTTTACTCGCGCCACAGGCAAGTTTAAGGACTACGATGTATCGCAAAAAGGCTTGTCGATGACCGATATGTAACAAGATACTATGGAGGTTGTTAATTTATTGCATCTATCCTCTCGCTCCAATGGCTTGAAGAGAACCTCAACGAAGAGAAATGTTGTTGGGTGATAACTTATCGAGGTAGATGCCCAGAGTGGCCAGCTATACCATACATTGAGGTTGTAGAAGAGGCTCTTTGTTTTGGTTGGATAGATAGCACCTTCAAGCGGTTGCCAGATGGCCGACTGACTCAACGTCTTTCTCCTCGTCGAGCTAAAAGCCATTGGATGCAACTGAATATGGATAGATGTATGTATCTCGATGATACACCTCTTGCCGTTGCTGTCGAGCGCTCGGATAGTGTTTACCTCACCAACGAGGTACTTGCACTGATAGAGCGCCTGCCGGTGCGTCAGGCCAAAGCCTTTCGTTTGTTTATCGACGGGTACAGCTATGCCGACATTGCAGTGGCTATGTGCGTTTCGGTGAATAATGTGCGCAACTATATCCACGCGGCGCGTGTGGCTCTGCGCAAGATGCTTGGCAGGGATTAATTCATTCTCTAAAATCTCATTTTAGACGTCTAAAGAGCTGTTTTTAGATAGAATGTTTTGTCGTAGGTGAAGTTTTTACTTATTTTACCTGTGACAATTTTTGCACCTGTCCGTCTTATAGAAGATGGAGTTATAATATATATATTGTATTAACATTTTTTAACGGGGGGGGGTAAAACTGTTGGCTGATATTGTTATAATTGCAAAAATTTTAATGGATTCATAATAAACCAAATATAACCTAACAATATGAAAAAGATAATGTTTATCTTGCTGTTTGCACTTGTCGGCATATGTGGTTTTGCACAAGTGAATTCTTCTACAGCACGGTTCGAACGCAGAGACTCAATCCTTGCAACATTGTGCCTTAACGAAAGAGTAGGTTCAATATCACACAGAATGTATAACCCACCTGCCGAGTTCTATTGGAACGATACTTTGTATTATATGGACAGGTCGCCGCTTGCCTATATAAACGAGAAAGTGTTTTTGGATATATATCCCGAATGGCCGGTAGTAGAAGGGCTGTCCCTCAGTAATTATTCATACCGTGGAAGGTATGACTGCGTGTGGGAGCTAATGGGTGATTCTCTTTTTCTAACCAAAATAAGAAAAGCACGGATAAGTGAACGCGACAAGGAGGAACACACTCCTTATACATATGAAGAGGTCAAGGCAAAAATGGAAAAGTTTACAGGTGGTAAATTTGGTGCAGATAACAAGATGTTTGCTTCGTGGTTCAGTGGCTCACTATATATAATGCAACCATTTCTTACCGATGGTTTGCAGTACGAGGAATACAAGGCTGCAAAAATAGAATGGGGCCTGAAGCATATACGCAGGCTTACATTCAAGAATGGCAAGCTTGTGGATATTGAATATGTCAAATGATCGGGGGTAGTCTCGAAGAAGCAAAGAAACATGGTAAGGAATAAATCGTATACATATTTTATTGGATTTGTATTATGAAAAGAGCTTTTTTGTTTGTTGTTTTATTTATGCTTGTAGTGCATAGTGCAAATGCACAATACTTCCAAGTGGATACAGCAAAGTTGAATAGAGCGTATAGAACTTTAGTCAATGAGCCTGACAAAAAGGAGAAACAGGAGGCGTTTTTCGATGCTTTCCCCTGTAATTGGAGAGAGTTTATAACAACGTATGGTTTTCGTCCTGAAATTTATGGTTTATGTCCTCACGGTGGCTATGACTTTACTATGTATAGTGCTGCCAAAAGTCATATAGAGGCCTTTGGTTCTATCTCTTTGGTGAACGATACAGTTTATTGCCGTAAATTGGTGAATATTGCAGTTGGAGGTACATATGAAGCTGATGCACCGAACTTTTTCAAAAGCCTCCTGCATCGGGTGGTGCATAAGAAGATGGATATTATGCTTTACACCGTTTCCCGGCTGCGCAAAGGGCACCAAATGCAGTTCTGGCAGTTCTATTGGTCGAGCAATGGCAAGAGTGATGAACTTGAAAAGGAGTTTGCGCATCTGTACGAGTTGAATGTTGGCAAATATCCCGATATGATGAAGACGATGGAAACAGCTTTTCATTATTTCTATAATGGTGTTAATATCGATGGCGGGTATCTGAAGGGCAGTGGAATTTGTTATGACAATAATGGGCAATATATCTTTCCTATTCTTGAAACCCCGACGGAGTTCCCGGGTGGCCATAAGGTTTTAACAGAGTGGATAAAAAATAATCTGCAATATCCTAAAGAATGTGTGGAAAACAAAATCGAGGGGAGAGCCTTTGTGCAGTTCGTTGTAAAGAAAGATGGTTCGATAGACAATGTGAAACTTCTTAAAAGCAGTGGTAATACATTACTCGACCAAGAGGCATTGCGTCTTATGAATGACGATGATATGCCCCTGTGGGTTCCGGCTACACACTTCAGCGAGGCAGAGGGTGGATATATAAAAGCAGACAGCCGCGTGTGCTTGCCGGTAGTGTTCAAGCTCAATAATTTACCAACTTGTACTAATGCGGAATAAGGCCTATGAAAGAGGGTTGTTAGTTTTAAGATTGTATCGTGGAGAGGCTTTAATGATAAAGCATTGAAGAAAGAATAGGAATGAAAAATAATGTTGACAAATTCTTGAACAGGGTATTGTATTCGTTTTACAATCTGTTGTATTTCTCAGGATTACCTATATACGTTGCACTCGAATTATTGGTGCAACGCCCGCTGTATTGCTTGTCTTTCTGGAAGAGACATTTGAAAAAGCAATACGGAATTAACACATTCAAAGAATATAAGGATTGGGCGAGAAGTGGGTTGTATAAGACCATAGACCACCCTGCATCGGGGTTTACACTATACTATTTGACCGCTCTTGCATTGCTGTTGTTTGCTTTACCTATTTATTTGGTGATTAATATTTGTATGATTTGCTATGGCCCACAAGCATATGATATTGTAGGAAGGCATTTGGCCATTGTTGTCGGTTTGGGAATTGTTCCTTCGTGGATAATAGGTTATCTGGTATATTGGAAGAAGGACCGCTATTTGAACTATTTTGCAATTTTTGAAAAAGAGGGTAAAAAAACGAAGATAGCTTGGACTATTGGTACTGCTATTGCTTTATGTCTGCTTATTGTAGCCAATTTTATGCTAATGTGGTACTATGTTTTTCTTTATGGTTAGATTGCCGGCTGTGTATGTACCCGTTTGGTAATATCTATAGATTTTAAGTTATACCAATGTGGCGTTGGCTTTTAATTCCCTTCTCACTCCCTCAAAGGCAGGCGCAGAGTGAATCGGGCCCCCTGTCCCTCGCTTGTGGTTTCGGCACCTATAAAGCCGCCGTGGTTGCACACAATCTGCCTGCATACAGCAAGGCCAATGCCCTCGCCGTGCTGCTTGGTGGTGAAGAACGGGGTGAAAACGTTGTCGCTCACCTCGGGCGACAGCCCGCAACCATTATCCTCGACGGCCACCGTGAGCCACCTCTCGTCGTTCGATAACCGTGAAACAATCTTTATGCGTGTGGCACCGCTCTCGGCACTGTTTTTCAGCAGGTTTATGAGCACCTGCTCTATCTGTGAACGGTCTATGCGTATGGTAACATCGTCGCACTCGCCCGTGAAGGTCACCTTGCTTGCATTATGGGGCAGGGTGGTGGCAATCTCCTTTATCGTGTGCAAGAGGTCGCCCCATCTTGTGGGTGCAATCTGTGGGGCGGCAATGCCTTGCAAGCGACGGTAGCGTTGGACAAATTGCAAGAGGCCGTCGGCCCTTCGGCTTATGGCCGACAGTGCAATGTTCATATCCTCGCCGGTTATCTCGCCCTTTTCATTGTTTTCCTGCAAGGTGTCGGCAAGCGATATTATGGGGGTGAGCGAGTTCATTATCTCGTGCGTGAGTACTCTTATAAGGCGTTGTTGCGCCATAATTTCGCTCTGCTTGAGTATGGTTGCAACGCTTTGCAGGGTATAGAGGCGGTACTCTATGCCGCTTACAAACATTCTGCTTGCCACAGCGGCATATTCGCGCTCTTCGCCACCGCGTGCCGTGAATGTGAGCAGTGTGCTGCGCCCCTTGCTCAGCCCTTTCAGTTGCGCGGGCAATGAAGCGTGCAGCGCTCGCAGCTCCTCTATGTAATTGAACTTGAACCCGCACAACCCCTCTATGGCGGCGTTGTTCATATAACGCACACGCCCTGTGTTGTCCGTTGCAAACATTATGCAATCTACTTTGGAGAGTATTGCATCGTAGAAGTGCACCTCGCCCTCGCGCCTATGCTCCCGTTCCCTGAACTCGCGTATCACGGAATTTATCTCCTCGGCTATGCGGCGCTCCTCGCCGTGCAGTTTCTTCAATGAGTATTGCAGGCTGAAGTCGCGTGTGCGCACCGCTTGCAGCATCTCCCTTAAACGGCGTATGCTTTTGTTATAAAATATGTTCTGCCAAAATCCCATTAAATCCCGTGTTTATCTATTTTTCTGTATAGCGAATAGCGTGTTATGCCAAGCAACTCCGCAGCCATCGACAGGTTGCCGTTGCTCTGTTCCAGTGCGCGACGTATTGTCTGCCGTTCCAGCTCCTCGAGGTTTAGCGATGCGCTTTTGCCCGCTTCGTCGCGCTTCTCGGGCACAAGGGGCAGGCTGCTGTCGATAACCCAACGTTCTATGCAGTGTTGCAGTTCCCTCACATTGCCCGGCCAATGGTAGCTCATCAGCTGTTTCTCCTCGTTGTGCGAAAACTCCCTTACATCGGAGCTGTATTTCGCGGCATATATTCTTAAGAAATGGCGGGCAAGCAGCAATATGTCCTCGCCACGTTCCCGCAGTGGCGGTATGCGCAGTTCTATTGTGTTCAGGCGGTAGAGCAGGTCCTCGCGGAAGGTGCCCTCGGCCACCCTTGCAGGCAGGTTGGCATTTGTGGCTGCCACTATGCGCACATCTATCTTGCGCGCCTTTGTAGAGCCCACACGCGCCACCTCGCGCTTCTCTATCACGGTGAGCAGTTTCTGTTGCGTGGCTGTGGTGAGGTTGCCCACCTCGTCGAGGAAAAGAGTGCCGCCGTCGGCCTCCTCAATCCTGCCTGCCTTTGCATTGCCCGCACCGGTGAACGCCCCCTTTTCGTGCCCGAAGAGTTCGCTTTCGAAAAGCGATTCGGGTATGCAACCAAGGTCTATGGAAACCATCGGCTTGCCACTCCTGCCCGATAGCCTGTGCAGTTCGTGCGCCACCACGTCCTTTCCCACACCGTTTTCGCCGGTAACAAGCACATTGGCATCGGTTGATGCTATGCGTGCAATGCGCTCTTTCAGTTCCCTTATTTGTGGCGACTCCCCGACAAACAGCCGTGCATCGCCGTTCTCTTTTTCTATCTTCTCCTCTTTCTCCTCCTTTTCGGCCTGCAGGCGCGCCATTCTGCTGCGTTTCAAATCCACTGCCGAGTGAATGGCATCAATCATCTTTTTGTTGTCCCACGGCTTGGGTATGAAATCCACAGCACCGGCCTTTATTGCCCTCACCGTTTTTTCTGTGTTCACGTAAGCAGTCATCAGAATAACCACACTTGTGGCATCGTGCTCCAGAATGCGACCAAGCCATTCGTAACCCTCCTCGCCGCTTATCACGTTTCGCTCAAAGTTCATATCAAGCACTATGACATCGGGCTTGAAGTAATCCATAAACTCGATTATGCGCGCCGGCTCCTTTATGGCACGTATCGAATCTACCCACGGGCGCAACAGCATATTCAGCGACAAAAGTATATCCTCGTTGTCATCTACTATAAGTATTTTGCCTTTACATTCCATTTGCGGCTCATTTATGTGTATATGGCAAATGTAGCGACAAAAATGCCTTTTTCAAAAACGCAAAACAATAAATTTTGCCCCTAAGGCGCGTTTATTTTGAAATTTTTCGGCAGGGCTGTTTGCGGGTGTGCGATTTCGCACAACGGGTGTGCATTATCGCACGATAAAAAATGACTTTGTATTTGGTAATGCGCAGTATATTAACTCATTATCCTTTTGGCACGCTTTTTGTAACAATGCCGGTAGATGAGAATTCGATGATTTATGAGAAAGTTAGAGGAAACGGTAAAAAAATCGCTTGGTAATAATCTTGTGCAGCCGGCGTTGCTGCTGCTCTTTATGTTGCTCCTTTTACCGGTAAATGCTCAAAAGGCCGATACCCTCTATTTGAGCCTGCCAAGGGCCATAGAGATTGCCGTTCTGCAGTCGCCCACGGTGCGCAGCGCACGCCACACCTTCTTGGCACAGCATTGGAACTACCGTTACTACCGCGCCAACTATCTGCCATCGGTAACCCTTGCATCGTCGTCATATATTAACAATGTGATAAATAAAATAACACAGGGCGACGGCACATCGCTCTTTTTGGGGCAGAGCCAGTTTGGCAGCGACCTTGTTTTGAACATAAATCAAAACATTGCTCTCACAGGCGGCACGCTCTTTCTCAAAAGCAGTGCCGATTATCTGCGCGAGGTGGAAAATAAAACCAATATGTTCAGTACCATTCCCATAAGCATCGGCTACACGCAAGGCCTCTTTGGGCACAACTCCCTCAAATGGGACAGGCAGATAGAGCCACTGCGATATACCGAGGCAAAAAAGAGCTATGCCGAAACACTCGAGCTTGTGAGGGCGCAGGTGTGCAGCAGCTTTTTCAACCTCGCATCGGCACAGAGCGATGTGGAGATGGCGCGCAGCAATTTTGCCAATGCCGACACGCTTTACCGAATGGCACAAGGGCGATATAAACTCGGAACCATTACCGAAAACGAGATGTTGCAGCTCGAAATACGCCGCTTGAGCGAGGAGGCAAATATGATGGACAGCCGCATTGCCTATGAAGAGGAACTGAACAGCTTTCGTTCCTTTCTCACATTGCCTCAAGGGGTGGCGGTACTCCTTCTTTTGCCCGACAGTGTGCCTCAGTTCAACGTGCCGTTTGGCGATGCGTTGGATTACGCAATGCAAAACAGCCCCGATCCATTGTATTACGAACGCCTGCGCCGCGAGGCACGCAGCAACCTTTCGCAAGCCAAGGCGAGCAGGGGGCTCAAGGCCGATATCTATCTCCAGTTCGGCCTATCGCAAACAGGTAACACGTTGGGTACCTCATATTCGCACCCAATGACACAGAAATATGCCAGCATATCGCTCTCCCTGCCCATTCTCGATTGGGGGCGGGGCAGTGGCAAGGTGCGTGTGGCCCGTTCGCAGCTAGAACTTGCCGAAATTCAGGCCGAACAGGGAATGGAAGATTTTAACCGTAACATACAAAAGGTGGTGTCGCAGTTCAATATGCAGTACCGCAAGGTGCACATTGCGCGGCTCACCAAAGAGCGTGCTGAGCAGAGGCACACAGTGGCAATGCGCCTTTACATAATGGGGCAGAGTACACTGCTCGATCTTAACAATGCCATTACGGAGTGCAACGCAGCCCGTCGCTCCTACATCTATTCGTTAAGCACATATTGGCGCCTGTTTTACACGCTGCGCAGCATCACAGGGTACGACTTCCTTAATATGTGCGAAATAACACAGCAGTTACCACTATAAAAACATAATTACCTTAATGTATATGGATATAAAGAAACCGGCTCCCGCTTGGTATGTAAAATACAGAACCCACATTGCAGGCATCGCTTTGCTGCTTCTGCTCATAGTATATACCGTTTATCTTGCTGTTTTGCCGGCAAGACAAGTGGTTAAGGCAACCCTTGTTACCACGGCAACGGTTGTGAAAGCCCCTTTCATCGAGTGCATCGATGTGGAAGGGGTGGTGCAGCCCATAAGAACAATTCAGCTCAACTCCATAGAGAGCGGTTTTGTGGAACGCATAGTTTGCGAAGAGGGTGCGATGGTGAAGCAGGGCGACACATTGCTGCTGCTGTCGAACCCCGAACTGCAACAGACCATAGAGCAGGAGCGCGAAACTTGGGAAAAGACAGTGCGCAACCTGCGCGAACAGGAGATACAGATGGAGCAAAAGAGCATTGAACTGCGCCTGCAAGCATTGGAGCAAGAATATCTTATAGGCGATTTGGAACGCCGCCTCACACAGAGCCGTGCCGAGTTCTCGATGGGCGTTAAAAGCCGTGCCGAACTGGATATAGTTGAGGCCGACTACAAACACCAACACCGCAAGTTGCAGTTGCAAATGCAAAACCTCAAGCACGACTCGCTTACCACCTCGCTGCGCCGCGAAATGATAGTTGCCGACCGCGAAGCGGCGCGCCGCCGCCTGCTTGCCACGCAGGGCCGCACCGACCGGCTTGTTGTGCGCTCGCCTGCCGACGGGCAGTTGGGGCAGCTGAATCTTGTGATAGGGCAGCAGGTGGCGGCCAACTCCAAAATAGGTGAACTTAATATAACAAACAGCTACAAGGTACACTCCCTGCTAAATGAATTTTATGTGGAACGCATACACGCAGGGCTGCCCGCCACAATAGTGCAAAAGGGCGATACCTTTCCATTGCGCATAAGCCGCGTGGTGCCCGAGGTGAAAGAACGCCGTTTCGATATCGACCTGCAGTTCACCGGCACGGCCCCCGATAACATACGCTTGGGAAAAAACTATCGCGTGATGATAGAACTTGGGCAGCCCGAACCCGCCATTGTGATACCCGACGGCGATTTCTACACCGAAAACGGCGGGCGTTGGGTGTACCGTTTCGACAAGGAGACAAAGACAGCCCGTCGCGTGAAGATAAAGCTCGGGCGCCGCAACCCCGAACACTTTGAGGTGCTCCACGGCCTTAATGCAGGCGACAGTGTCATCACAAGCGGTTACAAACACATAGGTAATGTGGAGGAGGTAAAAATACAATAACCATAAACAATAATACGTTATAAATAACACACAAAAATCATGATTACACTAAAAAACATCAGTAAAGTATTTCAAACAGAGGAGGTGGAAACGTGGGCTTTGCAAAATGTGAGCCTCCAAGTGAAGAAAGGGGAATTTGTTGCCATTATGGGTCCCAGCGGTTGCGGAAAATCCACGCTGCTGAATATCCTTGGCCTGCTCGACAACCCCACCGAAGGCACCTATCTGCTCGATGGCACCGATGTGAGCCGTATGCAGGAAGACGAGCGCACCGAGTTGCGCAAGGGCAAGCTCGGCTTTGTGTTCCAGAGCTTCAACCTCATAGACGAGCTCACGGTGCAGGAAAACATAGAACTGCCGTTGCTCTATATGAATGTTCCCAAAAAGGAACGTCGCCAAAAGGTAAAAGAGGTGGTTGAGCGTGTGGCAATGTCGCACCGTGCAGGCCATTTCCCCGCGCAGTTGTCGGGTGGCCAGCAGCAACGTGTGGCAATAGCGCGTGCGGTAATTTCGCGTCCGCACATAATACTTGCCGACGAGCCCACGGGTAACCTCGACTCCAAGCACGGCAAGGAGGTTATGGAGCTGTTGAAGGAGCTACACCGCGAGGGCACCACCATAATAATGGTAACCCACTCGTTGCACGATGCCAATTATGCCGAGCGCATAATAAACCTGTTCGATGGAGAAATAGTGTCGGAAAGTGAAATGTAGAATTAAACACGCAACTACTATGTTTATCCATAATTTGAAGATTGCCTGGCGCAATCTTATGAAATATAAATTCCAGACAATAATAAGTGTTGTGGCTCTTGCAGTGGGTATTGTAACACTTACGGTAACGCACGTTGCGCTTGAATATTTCGGTGAGCCGCCCATCTGTGGCGAGGATTATTACCACCGCATATATAACCTCTCTTTGGGTTATGCCGAAAATGAGGTTGCCGATTCCCTTGCTGCCGTTGGCTCAAGTATTATATATTATAAGTCTTTGGTACGCGAAGATATAGATGCTCTCCTTGCCGACGGCGGTATGGCTTGTGTTGAAAGGATTGTAGCCGATAATTATGCAACTTATGGTGGCCAAGTTTCGGTTTTTCTGTCCGATTCCGTGGAAAAAACATTGGACATAGGCTGGACACCCATAGATGTGGATTATCTTAACCTGTATGCCATACCTTCGGCAATCACAGGGGAGAAAATTCCCGTGCTTGCCGAGGGCGATGCGGTTATCAGCAATTATAAGGCGCGTGCCATTTTTGGCGACAGCAATCCTGTGGGTAAAAAAATTATCGTTGGAATTCAGGGTGAATATGTAACCTTCATCATACGCGATGTGTTTGAGGTGTCGAACATAGAGCAAGGCGTTCGATGCGATTTGCTGCTTGCCGAAAAGAATTACCGCCTGTCCGATAAGTTTCAAATCTATGGCAATCACTTCACGGTGTTGCTGCGCGAGGGCTGCACGGCGCAGCAATTAAAAGAAGAGGCATCGCATAGGTTGCAACCATTGGGAACGTATGCCCGCGTAGAACTTTCAGAAGATCGTTATGATGACTCAATGAGAATGCTTCTGTTTGTACGTGTCATAATATATCTTATAAGTTCGCTTGTTCTTGTGGCTGCTCTTGTGGGTTTCTTGAAGATGCAGTTGCAACTGTTCAGAATGCGCCGTCGCGAGGTGTCGTTGCGCGTGGTACACGGCTCGTCGCAAGCGCGCCTGTATGCGCTTTTCTTCACCGAGGTGCTTATAACGCTTGTTTTTGCATTTGTGCTCTCGCTGCTGTTGTGGCATTGGGTAACAGGCTTCCTGCAAAACCATCTTGCGTTTGTGCTTGAGGAGATGAGTCTTGTTGTCGATGGGGTTGATAATATGCTTTTTGTGATTATGGCGGCAGTTGCGGCAATATCGGCCATTGCGGTGTTCTTGTCGGTGCGCTCTATGCGCAATATGAGCAGAGGGGCGGCTGCAAGTATGGCAAGGGATAGCAACCACGCCTTCCGCAATACAATGCTTGCTTTGCAGCTTGTGATAGGTATGATATTCCTTGGCGGCACATTGACTCTGTCGCAATTCATAGGCGGAATGAAAAGGGTTTTCAATGTGCCCGAAAATGAAGACTTCTATGAACAATGTCTTTATATATGCCAAGATTGGATAGACGATGAGTTGTTTGAGCAATATCTGCAACACGATGCCGAGAACATAAAGTGGTATTGCAGTTACGGGTTGTATACTGTTACTTTCGACGAGATTCAAAACATACCCTCGGTTAAAGAACGTATGGGGCACGGATATTTGAATGTAACCACGCTATGTGATACCGCGTTCCTCGATTTCTGGAATATTCCGGTTCGTTGGCAGTTGCCCCCCGAACAGCGCGGGGAGTGCGTACTTCTTTCCGACAGCCTCTATAAGATATTTGATGAGGAGGGTGTTACCCGCAAGGCTTCGTTGAATGTGAGCTACTATGGCTGGGGAAAACAGCTTGGCAACGGCTTTCCCATTGGAGGAACATTCCCCTCCAAGCCCTATTATTCGGAAAAGAATCAGGCGATAATCATAAGTTCATCAGCCTATACCCATAGGTACATTGTGCAGCCCGATGAAGGGGCGTATGCCGATGTGTTTATCGACTTGCAGAATGCAATAGAGCGTATGAACCCCAAACTGCTGGAGTCGCCGGTGAAGAATCTTCGCGACGAGGAGGGTAAGAGTGTTATTCTCTTTGACAGTATGCAGCAAGGTGCGTGGCTGCTCTCGTGCATCTGTTTTGTGGTCTGCTTTATGGGAATATGGAGTGCTGTGGCACTGGACACACGCTCACGACTGAAAGAGGTGGCGGTGCGCAAGGTGAACGGTGCCAAGCGTCGCGACATAGCATTGTTGTTCGGGCGGCTCTATCTGTGGCTTGTTGTGGTGGCAAGCATCATAAGTACCCCGGTGGTTATTCTCTTTACCGTATTCTTGAATGATTTTATTATCGGGAGCGGTTATTCATTCGTCTTGTCCTCGTGGTTGTTTGTGGCAGCCTCCATATGTATTACCGCAGTTGTGGTCTTCCTGCTCGTCTTTAACCAGATACGTATGGTGATGAGGCTCAACCCGTCGGATATTTTGGCGAAAGAGTGATTTATTAACCGATTGAGGGGCTGCAGGCAGCCCCTCAATCGGTTAATAAATACCCCGCGCCTGTTGAAAAGCCGCAAGAGAAAAACTTTGCAAATGAAGGCAAAAGAGTTTATCTTCGCAACCGATTTTGCAAAAAGAGTATGGAAGATATAAATACACCGAAGAGAAAGACACGCAGCCGTCAGGCAGCAGCCCCCACACTTAGCGAGTATGGTCACGTGCAGCCGCAGGCATTGGAACTGGAAGAGGCAGTGCTTGGCGCGCTTATGATTGACAGCGATGCCATAGGCCGCTTGGGCGATATTCTGAAGCCCGAATCGTTCTACGACAAACGCAACAACCTCCTGTTCAAGGCTATTCAGGAGATGGACCTCAACGACCGCCCCATAGATATCCTCACGGTAACCGAGTATCTGCGCAGCAAGGGCGACCTTGAGGAGGTTGGCGGCCCCGTGTATATCGCACAGCTCACCAGCAGGGTGGTGTCGTCGGTGAATATTGAGTATCACGCCAACATCATTGCACAAAAGAAACTCGCACGCGACCTCATAAAGTTCACCAGCAAGACTCAGGTGCAGGCCTTTGACGAAACACAAGACGTGGAGGAGCTTATGCAGCAGGCCGAGGCCGAACTTTTTGAGATTTCGCGCCACAATATGAAACGCGATTTCACCCCTGTGAGCGGTGTTATAAAGGACGCATACGCTGCCATTGAGAAGGCTGCGAGGAACACAAGCGGTATCAGCGGTTTGAGCACCGGCTTCACCGACCTCGACAAGATGACATCGGGCTGGCAGAATACCGACCTTATAATCCTTGCCGCCCGCCCCGCGATGGGAAAAACGGCATTCGCCCTCTCGCTCATACGTAATATGGCTGTCGATCAGGGAATTCCCGTGGGTATGTTCTCGCTTGAGATGGGTAACGTGCAGTTGGTGAACCGTCTCATCTGTAACGTGTGCCAGATTCCGGGCGATAAGATAAAGAGCGGCCGCCTCGAAAAATATGAGTGGGGCCAGCTCGACAGCAAAATCGTTGCCCTTGAAAATGCTCCCATTTATGTAGATGACACCCCGCAGCTGTCGGTGTTCGAGTTGCGTACCAAGGCACGCCGTATGGTGCGCGAACACGGTGTGAAGATGCTCTTCATCGACTACCTGCAGCTGATGACCGCCAATGTGGGCAAGGGTAGCCGTCAGGAGGAAATCAGTACCATTTCGCGTTCGCTCAAAGGTCTTGCCAAGGAGCTTAATATCCCCATTATGGCGCTCAGCCAGCTGAACCGTAACCTTGAGGGCCGCGAGGGCGTGGAGGGTAAACGCCCGCAGTTGAGCGACCTTCGTGAGTCGGGAGCCATTGAGCAGGATGCCGATATCGTGCTCTTTGTGAACCGCCCCGAGTATTTCCACATATATAAGGACGGCGATTTCGATTGGCGCAACAAGGCCGAAATAATCATAGCCAAGCATCGTAACGGTGGCACAGGCGATGTGCGCCTCACATTCCGCAAGGAGTATGCCCGTTTTATGAATATGGACGACGAGTCGCTGGGCAACCTTGTGGCTTCGGATATTCCCGTGGTGCGTGGCTCCAAGATGAATGCCAATTTTGTGCCCGAAACCACCCCCGAAATTCCCGATTATATGCAGCAGAGTGCCGGTGCACCGGTAGATTTCTTAGGTGGTGAGCCCATATCCAACAAGGACGTGCCTTTCTGATAGTGGAAGACGTTAGCGAGGAAAATTATTAGCGGCAACGGCTGAATTATTACTTAATTTTATTATCTTCGCGCTCATAAATAACAAAACGGATAAAAATGAGCAAAATAATACTTACAGGAGACCGCCCCACAGGTCGTTTGCATTTGGGCCACTATGTAGGCTCTTTGCGCCGTCGTGTGGAGCTGCAGAACTCGGGAAAGTTCGACAAGATATTCATAATGATAGCCGATGCACAGGCGCTTACCGACAATGCCGACAACCCCGAAAAGGTGCGCCAGAACATCATAGAGGTGGCGCTCGACTATCTTTCGGTGGGCATAGACCCCGCAAAAAGCACCATCTTCATACAGTCGCAGGTGGCTGAGTTGTGTGAACTTGCCTTCTACTATATGAACCTGGTTACAGTGTCGCGCCTGCAGCGTAACCCCACGGTGAAAACCGAGATACAGATGCGTAATTTCGAGGCCAGCATCCCTGTGGGCTTCTTCACATACCCTATAAGCCAGGCTTCGGACATCACAGCCTTCCGTGCCACAACGGTGCCCGCAGGCGAGGACCAGCAGCCTATGATTGAGCAGGCCCGCGAAATTGCCCGTCGCTTCAACGGCATATACGGCGACACACTTGTGGAGCCCGAAATCCTGTTGCCCGACAATGCAGCCTGCTTGCGCCTTCCCGGTACCGATGGCAAGGCCAAAATGAGCAAGTCTCTTGGCAACTGCATCTACCTGTCCGACACTGCCGAGGAACTTCGCCAGCACGTGATGGGTATGTACACCGACCCCGACCACTTGCGCGTGCAAGACCCCGGCAAGGTGGAGGGCAACACCGTGTTCACATACCTCGACGCCTTCTGCAAGCCCGAACATTTTGAGCGTTATCTCCCCGATTATCCTTCGCTTGACGAACTCAAGGCGCATTACCGCCGTGGCGGCTTGGGCGATGTGAAGGTAAAGAAATTCCTCATTGCAATATTGGAAGAGGAACTTGCCCCCATACGCGCCCGTCGCAAGGAGTGGGAGCAGAAGATACACGAGGTGTATGCTCTCTTGGAGGAGGGTTGCAACGCCGCCCGCGCAGTTGCGGCCGACACTCTTGCCGATGTGCGTCGCGCAATGAAGATAAACTACTTCGAGGATAAAGAACTCATAGAGGAGCAGGCCCGCCGTTTCCGTGGAGAGTAATAACTCTATTGCAATAAAGCAGGCGCATCACGTGTGTGGTGCGCCTGCTTTATTGCAATATGATAAAAGATAATAAATTGTTCCTCTATTTGTGCCCTTAACATTTCTCAAATTCGTAAAAAAAGTGTAACTTCGCAGTCGCTTGCGCGACTGCAAGAAAACAAGGCGAAAAAGGCACTGGATGTTTTGTCGTTTTATTATGCAATGTCATTGGCTTGTTTTGCTGTTGGCCACCCGCGTGGCATAAATAACTCTCCCTCTGTTTTTAGAGGGAGTACCCGCAGGGGGAGGGAGTATTATGCTTCACGCGACCTATAGCCGCAAAACTCGCCGATAACAAAACTTTGTTTTGTCATTCCGACACGTAGTGAGGAATCTATATAAAGGAAATTATATACTCGGCACACATTGGTGATAATGGCATTGCAGGGCACGCGTATTTAAGTTAGGAAAATAAATAAAAACTTAATATATGAATATTTCTTATAATTGGCTCAAAGAGTATGTCGCTTGCGACCTTACTCCCGAAGAAGTTTCAGC
>JAFVSR010000098.1 GCA_017503645.1 Bacteroidaceae bacterium
AAATATCTTTATGGCGATAATGCGCAGGCATATTATAAAATGGGCATAGCGATATATCAGCCTTGCGAAAAGGAGCTTGTGAGGATAGGAACAGAGGAGTGTTGCTTATTGAGAAATGCGCAGATGTTCTACTCTGACAAAGAGGGCAAAGAGGTTAGCAATGCAGAGCAAAAGTCGGAGAAAAAGCTGCAAGGCGAGATAGTGTGCCGAGCGAAAACGCTATATATTGACTCCGAATTTGCACACCGATACGAGGAGGGAAGCCGCCACACGATTCGCATCGATTTAGTGAGAGTTGTAGGCAATATAATTCAATTCGTAGAGCTGAAGCGTATTCAAGATTACAGGCTGCTTCACGAGGATAACAGTGTCGTTACGCCCGAAATTATCACACAAATAGAGGAGTACCGCAACTTTCTGAAGGCAAACAAGGACGCTATTTTGGCATACTACAAAAAGTTGATAGCAATTAAGCGCGATTTAGGCTTGCCTACAGCTTCGGCAGATATAGAGACGCTGGATATTGACACCGAGCCATACTTGGAGATTCACAACTTATATACACATCTAACCCCTCAACGAGAGGCAAGAATAGCGAAGATAAAGGCGATACTTGATAAGCACAATGTAAAGTACGAGATTATATGACGCTCACAATTCATAGAGGCACCCACGAGATTGGCGGTAGTTGCGTCGAAATCCGCACCGACAAGGCGAAGATTTTGATTGACCTTGGTATGCCCCTTGACTACGACAAGCATACCGCAGAGGAGCAGAGGCAAATAAAGAGCGAAGCTGCAGAGTGGTGCAAGGGTATAGATGCACTCTTTTTGAGCCACTCCCACGCCGACCACTATGGTTTTCTCGGTTTACTGCCCCAAGATACACCTATTTACGCCACCGAGGAGACCTTTGCGATGCTTGCCCTCGATGGCATTCTCGGTGATGACCCTACGAAGCACCTCGAAAAGCACACCCTAAAGAGTGGACAATCGTGTGAGGTGGCAGACATAAAGGTTACAGCCTATATCGTTGACCATTCGGCTTATGGTGCGTGCGCCTACCTTATTGAGTGTGATGGCAAGCGCATATTGTATAGTGGCGATATTCGCCTTCACGGAGTTAAGGGTGTGTTATATAGGAACTTGCCAAAGGATGTGGATTATCTGCTCTTGGAGGGAACAAATGTTTTGAGGGCAAAGAACAACCCCACCGAGCGAGAGGTAGAAAGTCAATTTGTCGAGGCTTTCAACGATGCTCCCGATGCTCTACATTTGGTGTGGTGCTCAGCAAAGAATATAGACCGTATATGCGCTCTGTTTCGTGCTTGCATCAGATGTGGTAAAACCCTTGCAATTGACCCTTACACAGCAAATGTTTTGGCGGCAGTTGCTCAATTAAATCCACATATACCAACAGTTACCACTGCCAAGCAAATGAGGGTATATTTCCCATACTACCTAACAAAACGGCTTTTGGAGCGCAATCCTGAGAGTTATATCTATTCGCTTGAACCTCGTAAAAATAAGGTGTCGTATAACGATTTTATGACCAAACCCAAGCGATATGTAATGCTTGTGCGCCCAACGACACTAACTTATTTGCAGCGAATTAAAGC
>JAFVSR010000099.1 GCA_017503645.1 Bacteroidaceae bacterium
AAGGTAGTATTAAATCTAAAAGAAAACGTGCAGGTTGGGATAATGAATTTCTTACAACGTTACTGTCGTTGGTTTAGTAGTGGTGCGTTTGCCCTGCTCCAAAGGTCTTTTTTTGACAATAAAAAAGCGTTACACTCTCCATAGAGATGTGTAACGCTTTGCAGGCCGTAACGCTGCTTTGTGTTAGTTCACTTTTTTGTAATATACCGTATCCCAAATATCCTGTGTCAGGCTATAATAATGGAAATTGTCCAATATCTTCAGCATCTGCTCATCGTCATCTATTATAAAACGATGCTGATATGTGTCGCCTGATGGTAACGATAGGCTCATCACATTGTTATCCACAGTGTAGGGAATATTCACAAAGAGATTTCCTATCGACATATTTCCATCGTTGTCAAACACAAGTTCGATAGGCTGCTGTGTAGGGTATAGCATGTCCACTACCCAAACCTCAGTCCATGTTGTACCCGAAAGCACATCGGTTGTCTTATTTGTACCCGAAAGCACATCGGTTTTTTCCTTCTTGCAGCCGGCAAGTACTATTATTCCTCCAACTGCCAATGCCATAAATATGGCTCCAAATCCTAATTTTTTCATGATTAAATCAGTTTATTTATTGATTAATTGATTGTTTGAAAAACGCTGCAAAGTTACGTTTTTTTTTGGAATCAGACAAATACTTCAGCCGATTTTTTGAAAAAAAATATCGCACATTCAGTGCAATGCCGCGGCAACACTGCAATATCGTTTTTTTTGAGCATTGGGCAAAACTTCCGTTTGCGTTGCTTGTTACATTATCACTTTCGGCAGGGAAAAGTGTTTTTCCTACAGCGAAAGCCAAACAATTATAATGTAAAATTAAAAAGAAAGTTTTATGAAAAAGAAAAAAATTACTTGGTGCAACAGCAAAATTCTGGGAGCAATAGCGACAATAATATTTATGTCGGCAGCCGTAGAACATAGTCAAGCACAATCGGTAACCATTATCAACAAAATGCCGACCGACGAGGAAGACATCATGGCGGTATATACCGGAGACAATGGCGACAGCAACGTTTCGATTATCTTCCTGGAGTCGTCGCCACAACACTTCAACAGTCCCGACCTACCACGCTTCAGTATTGTAGGTAAACAACAACAATACTACTTAGGTATAGGTGGTTATGTCAAAGCCACCGTAGGCATGGACTTTGAAGGAGCCCTCAACAGCCCAACCTATTTTACTCCTGCCAACATCAGCATTCCCGGTGTACCCGGCAATGGTGCCAAGCTACACTATAGTGTGGCCACCACCAATTTGTTTATGCACTTTGTGGGTATGCCCGGTAGCGACAATCGCTTTTCGGCCTACGTCAACGCCAACTTTACCGGTGAGGGCAACACTCCTAAGCTGCAATATGCCTACGTGATGTATCGTGGCCTTACTGCAGGTTATAGCACCAGTTTGTTTACCGACGTGAACGCCGCCCCTCCAACCATAGACCAAGAAGGACCCAACGGTATGACGTTTGTAAGAACATATATGCTGTCATACAAAAAGAATTGGGACAATATAGGCATAGGTATATCTGCCGAAATGCCAAATCCCAACCCTACCTACAACAACTATACTCACGCTGTAAACCAACGTATTCCCGACATACCGGCATACGTACAGTTTATGTGGGGCGACTATGGCAGCCGTGTACGTCTATCGGGACTATTGCGCAACATGACCTACCGCCAATATGACCTCGAGGGAATGGATGCCAAAAACAAAACACAGATGGGCTACGGCTTGCAACTTAGCGGCAACATAGGGCTTGGCAACATAGTTACTTTCTACTACCAAGGCACTTACGGCAACGGTATAACATCGTACTTCCAAGATGGCAGCGGACAAAACCTTGATATGTTCCCCAACCAAAAAGCACTCAACGAACTTGTAACACCCGAAGCGTGGGGTGGATATGTGGGTATGCAATTCAACATAACAGAACGCGTGTTTGCCTCGGCTACCTACAGCCAAGTTCGAGTGCTTTCGAAAGACGGCTTCTACCAACCCGACTACTACAAGGGCAGCCAATACTTGGCAGTGAACATGTTTTGCCGTGTGAAGTCGAACATGATGTTTGGTATGGAATACCTTTGGGGTAAACGCCAAAACATGGACAACGCTTCCAACACCGCCAACCGTATACAAGCAGTGGCTCGTTTCAACTTCTAAGAGTTCAAATATAGTTGGCAGTTTGATAGTTGGCAGTTTGGAAACGACTGCCAACTATTATCTATTAACCAACCACTATAAACAATGCATTTTAGCAAACATATAGCCATAGGATGCCTTCTTGCCACTACCGGAGCGGTGATTGGCGGCCTTGGAACCCCCATAGCCAAAGCATTGCTTACAGATGGTAGTGCCTCTCCACTAAGCCTTAGCATGCTGCGCATTGCCGGCACAGCCCTCGTGTTTTGGGCTTTGCCATCGGGTAGGCAATATGTAAAGCTCCGCCACTTGGGATTAATGCTACTTATAGGCACATTGGGCATAGCACCACAAATGTTTTTGTTCAACTATGGCTTGCACCTCTCCTTCCCTATCGAGGTGAGCATCATCAACTCATGTTCGGCACTGTGGGTGGTGATACTTGGCACCATAACCCGACAGATAGCCCGTGCACGCTACCTACGCCACGGCACACTGCTCACCGCCATGGGAATGATGATAACCATATTTTTCTTTGGCGAAGAAAAGCACAACCTAAGCCATATATCGGGCAACGGAATTGCCATGGCCTCGATGCTGGTAGGCGGACTATGCACCGCCACCACCTCCCGGCTGCCCGGACACTACAACACCGCCACAATATATAAATGGATATACACCTTTGCCCTGGTGCCGGAGGTGATATATTGCTTTGTTTCGGACAACACACCCACACTGCACATCACAAGCATAGAGCAGGCAACGGAACTGATATATGTATGCATAATAACCGGAGCGGCAAGCATAATATTACACACCCAAGCCCAACGACACATAAGCACCAAAGCCAACGATATATGTAGTTTTGCCCAACCTTTTGCCGCTATGATAGTGGCCTACAACATAGGCTTCGACACACTTACGTGGTTCGACCCCATTGCCATCGTAATAATATTTATAAGTTATTTGATAGCCACCGGCAAGAGAGTGTGAGGGTTGCAATATGAATCGTAGTTTAACAACACCGTTGCAGCCATCGCCACCCAAATATTGTTCAATTTATCTTTCATATCATTTACATTTAATATCCATATCGTTTACGTTTAGTAATTAAGAAGAAAGCTGAGAGAATTACCGCCGCCACTTCGGCACAGACCACGGCAGCCCATATTCCATTGATACCAAACACCAAAGGCAACAGAAGCACAGCTGCCACCTCAAACACAAAAGTACGGCTAAACGATACCACAGCCGAGATAACACCATTGTTCAACGCCGTAAAAAACGCCGACACATATATACTGAAGCCTGCAAGCAAGAAGGCAATGCAATATATACGGAAAGCGTTGCGGGTAAGCGTGCAAAGTTCCTCGTCGTAGCCCACAAACACGTTGGCGATTGGAGCCGCCAGCACCTCGGCCAGCACCGTAAGCCCCACCGAAACCACGGCTGTTATCTTCAAACTCTTAAGCAAGACATTGTGCATTTCGGCTTTGTTTTGAGCACCATAGTGGTAGCTGACCACCGGCGAACACCCCATGCCATAGCCGAAAAAGACTGCCATAAACAAAAAGTTGACGTATACCATCACACCGTAGGCTGCCACCCCGTCCTCGCCTATATATCGCAT
>JAFVSR010000100.1 GCA_017503645.1 Bacteroidaceae bacterium
CTGTCGTTTACATAGCGCTTGCACACAGGCCACATATCGAAGAGGAACAACAACGCAAGCACCGCAACAAAGTGGCTGCTCTTTATGCTCTTTACAAACGCAAAGGCATAGAACAGCGCTGCTGCGGCCGCAATGAAGCCGAACGAGCGCCAGGCATCGCCGGCAAGCATCGACTGGCGCTCGGCGATAAGCGCATCCTGCAACTCGGGCACCTCGGCAAACTGTGCATCGGTTACCGCTGTGAAGTCGAACAACGAGCCGCCGAACAAGGCAAGAATAAGTGTAAGGCCGCCTGTCACACCGAAAGAGTAATAGAGCGAACGCAGTGCATTTGCTTTCTCCTCACCGCCGGCAGAGAGCATCTCCATAAATCTTTTGACTGCAAGTATAGCAAGCGCTGACATTGTAAGTGTTGTTATCACCAATGCCTGTGAGGGCGCACGGAACTTGTTGTAGAGCGGCAGATATTCGAAAAGGAAGTTGTTCACCGCCGACAGGTTGCTGCCCCACGCGATCACAAGCGAGAAGAGCGTTGCAGCAAAGAGCCACCACTTCTCGGGGCCACGTACCACAAGCAAGCCCAACACAAAGAGGAAGCACACGATTGCACCGGCATATACAGGGCCCGATGTTCCGTATTGTGCCTGGGGGCCCCAATAGGCCGGGGCATAGGAAGCCCTTTCGGCAGCCTCTTTTCTTATGCGGCTCTGGTTGCTTCCGATATAATCCATTATCTCATCCTGGGTGGCATTGGGATTGGCATTCTGCACGGCCTCCACGTAACCCATTGTCGCAGCATACTCCGCATACGGGTAGTAAGCCTTGTAGAAATCGCTGTTCTTGTCGACCTTGTGCGCCGAGGCCGAACCGTACAGGTTGGGCACAAGCAGGGTAAGGCTCTCCATCTTGCCATAGCTCCACATAAAGGCATAATCGACCGCAAGACCTGCCGACTGCTCACCGTCGGATGCCGCCAGCTCCGAGCCGCCGCGCATCGAGTCCTTGGCATAATCGGCT
Source organism: Bacteroidaceae bacterium (assembly GCA_017503645.1). GTDB lineage: Bacteria > Bacteroidota > Bacteroidia > Bacteroidales > Bacteroidaceae > HGM04593. The sequence continues at coordinate 1,018 of JAFVSR010000100.1, forward strand.
GTAGGCAACAGAATACCGACAGCGGGTGCTACGGCAAGCGCAGCGACCACTGCAAGCACTCCTGTAGCTTTCCAGTAATAAGGAAGCCACTTCTCCCTGCATGCATATATGAAATATACAATCGCCATTATCACGGCAATGATAAGTGTGTAGTAACTCATCTGCTGATGGCTCCACAGCACGTTCAGGCCGGCGAAGATAAGGGTAACGAGCGCTCCCACAAGTAGCTTTCGCCTGTAGCAGAGCAATATACCGCCTATCAGCGGAGCCATTGTGGCAATGACAAGGCTCTTGTTCATGTGTCCCGCGCCTATGATAATGAAATTGTAGGAGCCGAGAGTGTATACTATTGAGCCGGCAATGCTGAGCCACGGCTTGCAGCCGAGCGCAAGGAACAGTATGTAACAGCCGATGAACGTAGCGAATATACAGCCTATGTGACGGCGTGACGCGCCAAAGACACTCAACGTAACCACGTCTGCTGCCGGGTTGAACACATTTGCCGGCTGCGGCGGATAGGTGTAGTTACATGGCATTCCCGAGAACATCGCGTTCGACCAATAAGAGTACTCGCCGGTCTCCTCGTGGTAATCCTTGGCATCCCTACCCCAGCCCATTGAGCCGATGGCATCATCCTGTTTGATGTCCTTTCCCTGGAGCACCGGGCTGAAATATACCAGTGTCAAAACAAGAAAAACAAGGACTGCAATAACGTGCGGCAAAGCTGCCTTCCAATTAAAATTCTTCATTTTATCGCTATTTTTTTATTATTCTCTATTATCTCTTTCAGCAAATTATACATGTTCTCCTCGTACTTTTCGACAGTGTAGCCGCTGCTTATGCGGTCATATGCACCCGTGGCCATCCGTTTGAACTCCTCAAGCGGCAAGGCATCGGCACGCATAACAGCATCCTCGAAATCATTATAGCAGACATTATCTACAACAATTCCCACGCCATCAAGGTCAATGCCTGTGGCACGGCTGTACACCGGCAACAAGGCTCCGTTACCCAACACATTCAGCACAGCCACAGCGCCGCCCTCGGAGATCGAGGGGTTGAGCAACAGTCCGCACTGCGCGAGAATATCGGCAAACTCCCGTGACTCGATGTTCACGAAACCGTGCAGGATTATATTATCCTTACCCTTTATCTTGGGGTTATAGCAGTTCCAGAAATCCTTCTCTCGGCTACTGCTGCCGCAGATGTGGAGAGTGAACTCGGGATGTGCCAACGCAAAGTCGATGGCAATGTCAAGCCCCTTGTGCAACAGGCCGGTACTGCCGAACCAGAGGATATGACGGCGGCACTCGGCAAAATCCTTTGCAGCAGCACACGGTGTCACCTTGAAGCAGAACGCCGGCAACCAAC
>JAFVSR010000101.1 GCA_017503645.1 Bacteroidaceae bacterium
ATGGTTGAACGAAAAGCTGTTTGAGGCAAACAACAGGCAAACGAAGGATGTCGCTTGCGACTCGTGAGCAGAAGGCTGTTGTGACTGATTTTTGCGCGTACCGGGCGCTTTGGTTCTTTCACGCGATGAAAGAACATATAAGAATTAGATTAAACAAAGAAAAGCTCACGGGCCACCGAGGATTTTAGAGCAAGCCACCAACTTTTGCAGGTGAACCCGATGACGCCCGCGGCAGCGTAAGGGATGGGCAAAGCCAATCCCACTACGATGCAAAAAGCGGGTGGAATTTAGCACAATGATACAGTAAATTTATTTTACAATAGTACAACTTTTAAGGGGAAAGGAAACAGGCTGCTAAGGTACCTTAGCAGCCTGTTTTAGTTGAAATGTTATGCATCACTTTTAGCTATACATAAATCGGCGGATACTCTGTTTAGGAGTTTTCTCAAATGGTTTGCGACGGATTTCGGTATAACCGATTTTGCTGTAGGCTGCAAGTTCGTCGTTGAGCGCAAGCACGTTTGCATCCACCATCTTGTTTACCTCTTCTTCGCTGTGGCCGTCGCGTTTGGCGGCATCGTAATCGGGCACTACGAGTGCGACAATTGCGTTCTTGCGCCCCACAACCAACGACTCCACCACATAGGGCAGGTTGTTTATCTTATCCTCTATCTCCTCGGGGTAGATATTCTGGCCGCTTGCTGTGAGAATCATATTCTTGCAACGGCCTTTTATAAAGAGGTTCTTGCGTGCATCCAGAATACCCATATCGCCGGTGCGCAACCAGCCATCGGATGTGAATGCGGCTTTCGTTGCCTCTTCATTGTTATAATAACCAAGCATCACGGCATCACCCTTTACCTGAATCTCACCAAGCACTCGGCGGGGATTTGCTGAATCGATACGCAGTTCGATGGGGTGTGCCAATGTTCCGCAAGAGTACTTGACGAACTCTTTTCTATCGCGGTATGAGATAAGGGGGCCGCACTCGGTCATACCATAGCCCACGCAATAGGGGAACTTCATACGCTTGAGCAGGTCCTCAACCTCGCGGTTAAGGGCTGCACCTCCAATAATGAGGCCGAGTGTGAAGCCACCACCAAATGCTTCGAGCAATGCCTTGCGAATTTTGTTAAGCACCAAACGGTCGAGGCCGGGCACCTTCAACAGATATTTTGCAGGGAATTTGCGTATTTGGGGGAACACCTTCGATTTGAAAATCTTTTCAATAACCAACGGAACAGTAAGGAACATAAAAGGCTTAACTGTTGCAAGGCCGGCCAATAGGCGGGCAGGTGTGGGCTTGCCGGGCATAACAAAGACGTGACAACCGCTTGCTATGGTATAGAGCACATCAAAAGCCTGGCCAAACATATGTGCCATTGGCAAGATGGCAAAGATGTTGCCGCCCTCGCTACCAGGCAACACACGCAAACCGAAATCGAGGTTCACCGATAAAGAACGGGCAGGAAGAACTACACCCTTTGATGTTGCACTTGTTGTGCCCGATGTGAAACTGATTTCCACAACTGCCTCCATATCCTTCTCCTCTTTATAATAGTTCACGAGGTCGGCAGAAAGGCCGTCGGGGAAGCGCGAAGAGTAATGCGATGCAATATTTTCTCCCGCATTCGCAAAGCTCTCGATAGATGCGTGTACTACACTGATATCCTTGACATTAAGTATTCCTGCAAAGCCATCAATAGTCTCCAATTGCTTTATGAGTTGTTCATCGGCTTTTATTCCGTTTACTGCAATGTCGTCGGCTATAAGGAGCTTGCACTCCGAGAAGCAGGAAAGCTCCACTACGGCGCCGGGAAGGAAGTCGGGAAGGAAGGGAACGGTTACTGCATCATAGGTGAGTGTTGCAAAATATGCTATCGCCCACTCGGCCGAGTTGCGTGCATAGAGAGCAATCTTGTCGCCCTTCTTAACGCCTGCCTCTTCGAAGAAAATGTGATACTTTTCTATGCCCTCTGCCAACTGACCATACGTGTATGTCTGCGCGCCAAAATTGGTCAATGCGGGCATATCCCAATGTTTCTTTATAGATTCATTGATGTGATACAAAAAGTGTTTCATTATATAAAAAGATTGTATGAGATTATTTTAATTTTGCGAATATAGCCTTTCTTTTTATTTTTCGGCTGCAAATATCCGCATTTTTTTAGAAATACAAAAGAAAATTGCACAAATTAACTCGCTTTGTGCAATTTTTCTAACAACAGCAGTGAATAAGCGTGACAGATTTAACACATTTTTACAAATAGGCGTAAAAAAGGTGCGCAAGCCGCAGAGCCCACGCACCTTCCAATTAAAATAATCTACAATCTCTCTTTATTTGTACATAAATCTCTTAATACTCAATTTGGGAGTTTTGGCAAAAGGCTCTTTCATAAGCTCGCAAATGGTGAGCTTGCTGTAGGGAGGTAGCTGGTCGTTGAGAGCAAAGAGGTTCTCCTCCATTGTCTTTTGCAACTCCTCGGGCGAGAGGCCGGCCTCGGCCACAGCATCGGGGTTGGGAACAATGAGCGCTGCAAGGCCGTGCTTGCGGCCAACAACCAACGACTCCATAACCATAGGCAACTGGTTTACAAGTTCCTCTATCTCCTCGGGGTATATATTCTGGCCGTTGGTCGTGAGAATCATATTCTTGCAACGGCCCTTGATGAAGATGTTCTCATCTTTGTCCATTGTACCCATATCACCTGTTTTCAACCAGCCATCGGCAGTGAAGGTGGCTGCAGTAGCCTCTTCGTTCTTGTAGTAACCAAGCATAACGGAATCGCCCTTTACCTGAATTTCACCGGGTACCTTGCCGGGGTTCTCCGAGTCGATGCGGACCTCAACACCGGGATGTGCCACAGCACCGCAGGAACGGAAAACAAAGTTGGGCCACTCCTTGTAACTGATAAGGGGGCCGCACTCGGTCATACCATAGCCCACGCAATATGTGAATTTCATCTTCTTCATTAGCTGCTCCACATCCTTACTTATGGCCGCGCCACCGATGATGATACCACCCTTGACAATCTTGTCACCAAAGGTATCGATAAGCTTTGCACGCACCTTGCCAAGTATCAGCGAACTGATTCCGGGAATCGACAGGAGCACGCGCATAACGGGCTTCCGCAACTGGGGCATCACTCTCAAGCGGAAGATTTTTTCCACCAACAAGGGCACTGTGAGGAACATAAAGGGCTTCACATCGGCAATAGCCTTGAGGAGGCGTGCAGGGATTGGTTTCTCGGTGAAGATATTTATATGACTACCCGATGAAAATGGGAAGAGGAAGTCGAATACCTGGCCGAAAATATGCGCCATAGGCAATATTGAAAGGATGGAATCCTCGGGCATCGCTTTAATATGTACGCGTGCATACTCCACGTTGGCCGACAGGGAACGCGATGTGAGCATTACACCCTTGGGCGAACTGCTTGTACCCGATGTATAGCTGATAACCGCAAGCGCATCGAGGTTTGTTTTGGCATAATCGACACGGTCGGGTGTTACACCGTTGGGGAAATAGGTTGCAAAGGCCTTTTCCACCTGTGCTTCAATATCATCGAGTTTGCCATTGCAATTGCTATGAACCTGCATACCGACAATATCCACAATGCCGCAGAAATCCTCTATGGCAGCAAACTGAGGTACGATATTATCGCGAGTGAGGCCACCAAGAACAGCTTTGTCAACCAAAAGCAAACGGCTGTCGGACATACGTGTGAGGTCGGCAACATTCTGCGGGAGGAAGTCGGGTAACAGAGGTACAACTACAGCATCGTATGTTACCACGGAAAGATATGCAACACACCACTCTGCCTGGCTACGGGCGCAAAGAGCTATTTTTTCGCCTTTCTTAATGCCACACTTTTCAAAAAGTATATGCATTTTTTCAATCTCCGATGCCACAACGCCATAGGTCATTGTGTTTGCACCATAGTTAGTCAACGCAGGGCGGTTCCAATTGGCTTTGATAGCCTCGTCAATGTAGGACAAATAGTGTTTCATTTTACCAATAATTTAACTAATACAGGTTAATCAATTATTACTAAATCAGTTATACATAAACCTTTTTATACTCAACTTAGGAGTTTTCTCAAACTGTTCGCGACGCATTTCACAACGGCTTATCTGGCTGTACACTGGCAGCTTCTGGTTCAGCGCTATCACAGCCTGCTCTATCGACGCCTGCGCCTCCTCGGCCGAAATACCGGCAGCCTTTACCGCGTCGGGGCTCATTACCACCAAAGCCACAAGCGAGTGTTTGCGACCAACCACCAAAGACTCCATAACATAAGGAATGGCGTTTATCATCTCCTCAATCTCCTCGGGGTAGATGTTCTGGCCGCTACCGGTGAGAATCATATTCTTGCAACGGCCCTTGATGTAAACAATGCCGTAACGGTCGCGAATACCCATATCGCCTGTTTTCAACCAACCATCGGATGTAAACGAAGCCTTTGTAGCCTCTTCGTTTTTGTAATAACCGGTGGTGACAACATCGCCTTTTACCTGAATCTCACCGGCAATACGTGCGGGAGCATCGGAATCTATGCGCAAGTCGAGTGTGGGAGAGGTTATGCCACCTTCGTTGAACAATGTGGGGTGATTATAACCCTTATAGCTTATGAGCGGACCGCACTCGGTCATACCATAACCCACTGCATAGGGGATTTTCACCTTTTGCATAATTTTATCCACATCGCGGCTTATGGCAGCACCACCAATGAAGAAACCACGCTTGCCCAGGTTGCCGCCAAAGGCATCTATAATAGTTTTACGCACCTTCTTGAATATCAGCCGGCGCACACCGGGAATAGCGGTGAGGAAACGCATAACAGGCTTGTTGAGCGTGGGGATAACCTTTGAGCGGAAGATTTTCTCTATAAGCAAAGGTACTGTGAGGAAGATGAAGGGCTTCACATCGGAAAGAGCCTTCAACAACCTCGCGGGCACAGGGCGCTCTGTAAATATGTGCATATGACAACCATACGATGTCATAAGAATGAAATCGAATGCAAGGCCGAATATGTGAGCCAAAGGCAGAATAGAGAGGGTTTTGTTATCCTCCTCCTCGTTCACGGGAACAAGTTTATGCGCCATTTCCAGATTACCCGACAGCGATTTTGCGGGCAACATCACTCCTTTGGGCGAGCTGCTTGTACCGGATGTATAACTGATGACATTCAAATCGTCAAGATCACCTACCTCAAATTTAACATCTGCAACAGTGAAGCCCTGGGGAAAACGAGCATTGAAGGCTGCATCCAAATCTTCTTGCACAACTTTAACATCGCTACCACAACTATCTATGGTTTCACACTTTACAATATCTATAACACCCTGCAAGTCTTCGTAATCGGCAAACTGTGAAATAATATTGTCGCGAGTGAGATTACCCAATATCGTCTTATCTACAAAAAGCAGGCGGCTGCCCGATATCTTTGTGAGGTCGGCAATATTTTGGGGAAGAAAATCGGCAAGCAATGGAACTGCCACTGCACCATAAGTTGTTATTCCATAAAATGCAATACACCACTCTGCAGAGTTACGTGCACAAATGGCTATGTGGTCGCCTTTTTTGATATCATATTTATTAAATAGGATATGCATTTTCTCGATACCGGCAGCTAATTCGCCATAGGTGTAGCTGTTTGCACCATAGTTTGTAATGGCAGGGCGGCTCCAATGTTTTTTGATAGCAGCCTCAATGTAAGTTAGGTAGTGTTTCATAAAATAATTATTAAATGTGTTAATATCGGGAATCCCGCATAACGTGATGCCGCCAAACGTCGCAAGCACCTATCAATACGCAAGCATTCCTTTTACGCATTTGAATAGTATTTTGGAGTTATTTTCAGCGCAAATTTCGCACATCATTTCAAGAAAATAGAATTTTCGCGATAAAGAGGGGTTATGAGTGGTTAAAACTCAGTTTTAGGGGCGAAATTCGGTATTTAGGGGTGAAATTTTGAATAAAAAGATTTGATTTTTTGAGATTTTTGCGAATTTCGCCCCTAACGACAGGACGGTGACATACTCCCCTGTGCATTACAAAAATAGTGTTAAAACAAAGAAAAATGCAAAGAAGAAGATAAAAATTTAGAAATAATTAGGATTTTTGAATAAAGCAAGTAACTTTGCAAAAAGGCTTGACAAAAGCAGGTGCAAAACAGCGGCACGCTGCTGCTGCGACAGTTTTTTGGAGATTAAAACATAATTAAGAACATACAACTAACATAAACCGACACGGGGTGTGCCCCACCCCGCTAAAAACATAAAGATTATGGGAAAGAAGATTAGATTCAGTTTGGTTTACCGCGATATGTTTCAGTCGTCGGGTAAATTTCAACCACTTGCAAACCAATTGGAGAAGATAGCTCCTGCAATTATAGAGATGGGCTGCTTTGCACGCGTGGAGACAAACGGCGGTGCATTCGAGCAGGTAAATCTTATGGCGGGCGAGAACCCCAACAAGGCGGTGCGCACGTTCACAAAGCCTTTTAACGAAGCCGGCATACAGACACATATGCTCGACCGCGCGCTGAACGCACTGCGTATGTTTCCCGTGCCTGCCGATGTGCGCCGCCTTATGTATAAGGTAAAAAAGGCACAAGGAGTGGATATAACACGTATCTTCTGCGGCCTTAACGACACCCGCAACATTATCCCCTCCATTAAATATGCATTGGAGGCAGGTATGATTCCGCAGGCAACACTCTGCATCACCAGTTCACCCGTTCACACCATAGAGTATTACAGCAATATGGCCGACGAGCTTATTGCAGCCGGTGCACAGGAGATATGTTTGAAGGATATGGCCGGTATAGGCCGCCCCGACTTCCTAGGCCGCCTCGTAAAGAGTATAAAGGAGAAGCACCCCGAGATTGTAATCCAGTACCACGGCCACAGCGGCCCCGGCCTCTCTATGGCATCTATTCTGGAGGTGTGCAAGAACGGCTGCGACATCATAGACACAGCCATAGAGCCATTGTCGTGGGGCAAGGTGCACCCCGACATCATAAGTGTGCAGGCTATGCTCAAGGATGCCGGTTTCGACGTGCCCGAGATAAATATGAACGCATATATGAAGGCACGCAGCCTCACACAGGAGTTCATCGACGAGTGGTTGGGCGTGTTTATGGACAACAACAACAAACTTATGAGTTCGTTGCTGCTCACCAGCGGCCTCCCCGGCGGTATGATGGGTTCAATGATGTCGGACCTTGCAGGCGTTCACAAAGGAATAAACGGCATTTTGCAGAGTAAAGGCAAGCCCACATATACACTTGACGAACTTATGGTGGAACTGTTCAACGAGGTTGCATACGTGTGGCCGCGCGTGGGATATCCCCCACTCGTTACCCCCTTCAGCCAGTATGTAAAGAACATTGCACTAATGAACCTGTTGAGCCGTGCACAGGACGAACCCCGCTTCAGCCGTATGGACGATAGTATGTGGGGTATGATTCTTGGAAAGAGCGGTCGCCTGCCAGGCGAGCTTGCCCCCGAGATTATTGAATTGGCAAAGGAGAAGGGTTACGAATTCACCACTGCCGACCCGCAGAGCTTCTACCCCGATGCACTCGACAAATACCGCAAGGAGATGGAGGAGCTGGGCTGGGACAAAGGCCAAGACGACGAAGAGCTATGGGAATTTGCAATGCACGAGCGCCAATACCGCGATTACAAGAGCGGTGTGGCCAAAGAGCGTTTCCTCGCCGACATTGAAAAAGCCAAGGAGAGCGAAATGGCCAAAAGCGGTGTGAGCGTGGAGGAGATTAAGGCCATAAAACACGCAAAGGCCGACCCCATTGTGGCCCCAGCAAAGGGACAGCTTGTATGGGAGGTCGCCGTGGAGGGCGAGTCGCAGGCACCCGCAATAGGCAAGCAATACAGCGCCGACGATATGTTCTGCACCATCATCACCCCGTGGGGCGAGCTGATGCCCGTGGCTGCAGGGCTTGGCGGCCGCGTGGTTGAGGTGTGCGCACAGCAAGGCAGCCACGTAAACCGTGGCGAGGTTATCGCATACATTCAGCGCGACGAACTGTTTGCATAAAAGCAATACTACAATTACTTACAAACAAATCGCAGACTACAGTCTGCGATTTGTTTGTATCCCCCTACCCTTCTTCTCGCTAAAACAAGCTACAATCGGCAGGTTTCAAGATAGTAAATTTATTTTACAAATACATTCTTTATTTCTTCCCCCTGTTTATTATATAAATACCGCAAGTGGCAAGCAGGGCGGCAACCATATATTTCCAGTAGAAGGGCTCGGCAAGGCAAAGACACGATGTTATTGCCCCCACTACGGGTATGAGTGAATTGAATATTGCAACCTTGCCTACAGGGTTGCAGGTTATGAGTTTGTTGTAGAGTGTGAAGCCCATTGTGGATATACCTACAAGCAAGCCCAAGATTACGATGCCCCACCAGGTGACAACGGGTAATGTGCCGCCAAGCAACAGACCGGGAATAATGAGCAGCACCCCACCCGATGCGAGACTGTAACCGGTACCCACAAAGACATCTACACGCTTGCCGAGGCCGCGTGTCATAAGGCCCGCGAATGCCGAGCATAGGGCGTTGAGGATTATCATTCCATCACCCATAAAGGAGAAACTGCCACCGCCTGCACCGCCTATGTTCAACGACAATATGCCGGCAAAGCCCACTACGCAACCAAGCAGTTTGCGGGTAGTGAATTTGTCGCTCTTGAAGAAGAGGCAGGCAAGCATCACAAGCAGGAACACGCCAAGCGAGTTCAGTATGGCGGCGCGAGCGCCCTGGCTGTGGGAGAGGCCTATATAAAAGAATGTATAGTGCAGCGTGGTGTTCAGCAGGCCGTATGCAAGCACATACCCTGCTGCGGCAGGCGATGCCACGGCAAAACGGCGTTTGGCGGCTGCGGCAACGGCCAGAATGATGATGCCCGATATTGCAAAGCGTATGCCGGCAAAGAGCATCTTGCTGCCGGTCATATCGGCAGTGATGGCAAACTCGTCGAAGCCGAGTTTTATGAGCGGGTAGGCCCAGCCCCACGCAATAGCTGCCGAGAGGGCAAAAAGAGTCACCCACAGCGGGCGTTGGAATATACTTGTACTTTGAGTGTTCATTTACGTGCCGTTATATGGAAACAAGCCTGTTTAACCTCGTGCTTCACGTAGCAACGGCCCTGCGCCTTGAGGTCGCGCAATACCTCGCCAAGAACAGCCTTCAACTTGGCCTGTGAGGTTTCGTCGGCATCGTCATCAAGGCGTTGAAAGCGCTTGTATGTCACATCCACGGTGGTGCCATAGCAATGCACCGAGCGTTTCGATGCATTTATATTGCGGCGCGATAGACCTTTTACATCCTCATCGGTGCGCAATACCGAGGTCACAATAATTTTATAAGGTGAATAGTGGTGGCGCACAAGCGAATCCTGGAAGCTCTCGCCTATCTCCTTGAGCAGTGCTGCCGCCTCGGGTACAAGCAGTGGCGATGAGTGTGTGAGCGGCTCCACGTCGTATGCAGGACAGCTTTCTATGTAGACAAGCTCTCGCGAGGCGTTTTCAACATCGGCACGGCAGGCCAATGGTTTTATGCCTATCGCCTGTGCTGCGGCCAAGTGCGTGTCGTTCATATCGTTGAAGGTACGGCCGTACTTCACATAATTCAGGCGGGTGGGCTTTTCGGGCCGTTCCACGCGCGGTTCATATCGTTCCGCATTACTGCAGCTGCACGCTGCAATCAACAGGGTAACCACCGAGAAAAGGAGTATTTTTGTTATGTTTTTCATTGTGTTTAACAAGAGTATTTTATATTGTCGGATGTATTGCATTTACAACTGCCAATTAAATTGCCACTCAATAACCGGCATTCCATATTTGAAACGTAGCGGCAACCATATATAACGGCTGTCTATGGGATTGTAATGGCGCCAACTGTCGGCCATAAAAATATAGGTATCGGGCATACCGTTTACGGGGAACACATATGTACCGCGCGAATTAAAAGTTTTTGAGGCGGTCTTTCCCTTGCAAGGGCCCAGGCGAGGCTCCCACGGCCCCCAAATGGATGGGGCGGAAAAGAGGCGCGTGGCGCCGTGACGCCAAGCCGACGAGCTCGACGTTAGGAGCCAATAGAGGCCGTCGCTCTTGAAGAGTATGGGCGCTTCGTTCTGCCCTGTGGGGTCGACACGCATATATCGCCCAGTGCAGTCGAGGTAGTCATCAGTGAGTTCGGCAATGTGCAGTGCCAGACCATCCTCCGACGAATACACAAGATAGCAGCTGCCATCGTCGTCGGTAAAGAGGGTTATATCGGAGCACTGCTGCCCTGCCCTGAAGTCGCGGCGCACAAAGAGGCCGTTTGTAACAGCATCGTGCCATCCTTCGGCCCACTTTTTGTTGCTCAAATCCTTGTCGGCTTTGGTGTATTCGCCGTGTTTCACATTGCCGTTCATTGGCCACTGCCCTGCATTCACCCTACCGTGTTTTACAAGTTTGTACGGGCCTGTAACGCTTTTGCTCACAGCCACGCCCACACAACCGCTTTGCTGCCCGCTTGCGGGCTCCAGGTGAAAATACATTACAAAATTGTTATTCTTTTTATTATATACCACACGGGGACGTTCTATAAGCGCCCCCACGGCCAGCGGGGAGTTTTTGTCTTTTGACACGGGAAGCACAATTCCCTCATTCTCCCAATTGAGCAAATCGACCGAAGAGTAACAGGAGACGCCCGCTAACGTTTCTGTGGTAAACTCCTCGCGATGTTCGCCAAACCAATAGTACCTACCCCGGTGAAACAGCACGCATCCGCCGTGTGCATTTATCACGCGCCCTTCGGTATCGAACCATAATGTGCCAGGCCTGAACTTGGTGTAGTGCGGCTTTTGTGACGCAAGCGGCAGGGAAAGAAGAACAAGCAGCAATATTGGTAGGACTCTTTTCATAGGCCGGAGTTTGTGAGGTTAATAAACAATGTCGGGGAGGATTCCCGTGAGGGCAGCTATTGCAATACCGTAATTTGTGATGGGCACGCCTTGTGCACGCGCCTGACGTACACGCGACAGCACGTGGCGGCGGGTGAACATACAGGCACCGCAGTGTATCACAATATCATAGGGCGAGAGGTCGGCCGGAAAATCGTTGCCCGACACTATATCCACTTGCAAATTGTCGCCAAAGCGTTTACGAAGAAGGCGCGGGAGCTTCACGCGCCCAATATCTTCGTTGGCGGGAATATGGGTGCAGGCCTCGGCTATGAGCACACGACTGTTGCCACCCAATGCAAGCAGACGGGTTGCGCCTGCGCGGAAAGTGTCGATGTCGCCTTTGTGGCGCGCCATAAGCACAGAAAAGGATGTGAGGCGGGTGCCTTGCGGTATCTGCTGCTTCACTTGCGGGAACACCTGCGAGTCGGTTATCACCAGTGCAGGAGGCTCCTTGAGCGAGGATAGCAGGCGTGGCAGTTCCTCGGGAGCGCAACACACGGGCATACAATGTTTGTCGAGCAGGTTACGCAGTGTCTGCACCTGCGGCATTATAAGGCGACCTGTGGGAGCTTGGGCATCCTGAGGCATCACCAACAGAACCACATCGCCTGCCTTCACAAGCGAGTGTGTTATATCTTCGATATTGGCATCGTTGCTGTGGCAGGCGGCTATGCGCTCGAGCAACTGTGGCAACCCCTCGCCTGTAACGACCGAAACGGGAATGACATCGACCGACAATGCACTGCCCCACTCCTGTAATGCAGTTGCGCCCTCGTCGCTACGGGCAAGCAGATATATCACGGGCACATCGGCTTTGGCAAACAGCTGCTGCCACTCCTTTTCCACCGCCGCATCGGCAGGGCTGCCTGTGAGCAATACAAGCGCAAGGTCTATGCGGGCAATGGCGCGGCGTGTGCTATCGACACGCATATCCCCAAGCGGGCCGCAATCGTCGTAACCAGCAGTGTCACCAATTACGGCAGCGCCTATGCCGGGGAGCTCTATGTTTTTCCACACCACATCGGTGGTAGTGCCTGCCACATCGCTCACAATGGATACCTGTTGCCCCGTGAGGGCGTTTATGAGCGAGGATTTCCCGGCATTGCGACGGCCGAAAATTCCTATATGGTAGCGTGAGGAGCGGGCGGTGGTTGTCATAGGTGCAAAGTGTTAGAAACGGAAATCGCGCTCGCCATTCTCTATGGCATCGAGATACTTGGCTGCTGTGGCGCGGGCCTTTTCGTTGGGCACGTCATTCAACAGCCTTTTTATCATAGCCTCGCCCTTGGCACGTGTTTCGGGCGATGCGTAGTCTTTCAGATACTCCTTGAGCGTGAGCAGTGCGTTGGGCAGGCAACAGTTCGATATCTGCCCGTTTTTAAGCAACGTCATAAAACGGTCGCCCGTGCGCCCTTCGCGGTAGCAAGCTGTGCAGAACGATGGAATGTGGTCGAGGTCGAGCAACCAACCCACCACCTCGTCGAGCGAGCGATGGTCGGCAATGTCGAACTGCGCGGAGTTTTCCTCCTCGCTCTCCTCGGTGACGTAACCGCCCACACTTGTACGCGAGCCACCGCTTATTTGCGATATACCAAGTTCCAGCACCTTCTCGCGGCTCTTCACACTCTCGCGTGTGGAAATAATCATACCGGTATATGGCACGGCTATGCGTATAATAGCCACTATCTTGTGGAAAATTTCGTCGGGCACCGCGTTCTTGAAATCGGCGGTATCGATGTCGTCGGCTGCGCACAGGCGGGGAACGCTTATAGTGTGCGGGCCCACACCGTATGTTGCCTCAAGATGCTCGGCGTGCATAAGCAGGCCGATGAAATCGTAGCGATAGGTTTCCAGACCAAAGAGCACACCTATGCCCACATCGTCTATGCCGCCCTGCATTGCACGGTCCATAGCCTCGGTGTGGTAGGCATAATCTTTTTTGGGGCCTGTGGGGTGAAGCGCCTCGTAGTTCACCTTATTATATGTCTCTTGGAACAGGATATATGTGCCAATGCCGGCCTCTTTAAGGCGGCGGTAGTTTTCAACCGTGGTGGCGGCAATGTTCACATTCACACGGCGTATTGCACCATTCTTGTGCTTAATGCTGTAGATGGTTTTAATACTCTCCAGGATATATTCGATGGGGTTCATCAAAGGATGCTCGCCCGCCTCTAATGCCAAACGCTTGTGCCCCATATCCTGCAGGGCTATCACCTCGGCACGTATCTCCTCCTGGGTGAGTTTCTTGCGATGTATGGTTTTGTTCTTTGCGTGATAGGGGCAATAGACACAGCCGTTCACGCAGTAGTTCGACAAGTAAAGAGGAGCAAACATCACTATGCGATTGCCATAGAACTTATGCTTTATCTCACGCGCAAGCGCATACATCTGCTCTATCAAATCAGCATCGGTACACTCGAGCAGAACGGCAGCCTCGCGGTGGGTAATACCCTTGCAGGCACGCGCCTTTTCCAAAATGTTTTTCACCAATTCCCTGTCTCCGGCCTTGTCGGCCGCATACTCTATTGTGGAGCGAATCTCACTGTCGCTTATGAATTCTTCGGCTTTTAATGATTTTGCGTCATACATATCTTCCCCATTTTACGGGCGCCGCACTCGCCAGCAAGGCACGCCGACACCCTCTTCTAAAATTGAGGTGCAATTTACATATTTTTTTTGAAAAAGAACCGCAGAAGGGGGAATTATCTTAGAAATAAACGGCCCGTAGGGATTTTTGGAGATGGAATGACGCAACTGTGTTTAGATGGGAAAAATTCATTTTGAGTACTTTTTATTTGGCATTTCTCTTTACAGGCGTTATCTTTGCTGAACAAAAATGCGTATTGACGCAAAAATATTCAGTGCCATATGGAAATTAAGCGTGATTTATACCTAAACAAACTCATTAGGAGTATGCACAACGGAATGATAAAGGTTATAACCGGAATCCGCCGTTGTGGTAAGTCTTATTTACTTTTCAACATTTTTAGCGACTATCTGAAAACCTGTGGAGTAGATGATGAGCACATAATCAAGATCGATTTGGAGGACCGTCGCAATAAGAAACTTCGCAACCCCGATGCTTTACTTGAATATATTGACGCACGTATTGCAAAGGATGGTATGCACTATGTGATGCTTGATGAGGTACAATGGGTGGATGAATTTGAGGATGTACTGAATAGTTACCTTAAAATTCCCAATGTCGATGTATATGTAACGGGCAGCAACTCCAAATTCTTATCGAGTGATGTTATTACTGAATTTCGTGGTCGTGGGGATGAGATAAAGGTTTCCCCTCTATCGTTTAGCGAATTTTTCTCTGTCTACAACGGCTCCCGCGAGGAGGCTATGGAAGAGTTTATGACTTTTGGAGGACTCCCTATGATTGCAACAATGCAGGGCAATGAGGAGAAGATGAAATATCTTCAAACACTCTTTAAGAAAACATACATTACAGATATCTTGGAGAGATATAAAATCAAGAACAAAGAAGAGTTGGAGGAACTCATCAATATTCTTTCTTCGTCAATCGGAGGTCTTATCAATCCTAACAAATTGCTAAACACATTCAAATCGGTCAAAAATGTATCTATCTCTCCAAATACCATTAGTTTCTACCTTGAGATATTGCAAGATGTCTTTATGGTAGAAAAATCCATACGATATGATATTAAAGGTAAGAGATATATTGACACTCCGGCAAAATACTATTTCGCCGATTTAGGTTTGCGCAATGCACGTATAAATTTCCGCCAGCACGAGGTAACTCATTTGATGGAAAATCTCATATACAATGAACTTCGCACTCGTGGATTGATGGTTGACGTGGGTGTTGTTGTGGTAAATACTAAAGATGAGAAGGGCAAGAGCCAACGTAAACAATTGGAAATTGATTTTGTATGTAACGAGGGTAGTAAACGATGTTACATACAATCAGCCTTGAAATTACCCAATGAAGAGAAGCGAGAACAGGAATTACGCTCGCTGATAAATATATCGGACAGTTTCCAAAAGTTTATAATCACGGAAGACCCCATAAAGCGTTATCAAGATGAGAACGGAATTATTTTTATGAATATCTATGAATTCCTGCTTGATAAGGATAGTTTGAGAGTTTAAGATTACAACAAAGATTCTGTTTGAGGGAAATCCCCCCTGCCGTAATCTATGTGGTACCCTATTTCTCCAAGACGGGCGGCAAGCAGTTGCAGGCTTTGAGCCGACTCGCTGCCGCTGCTTTTTTTATTGTTGTATATGGAGTATTTGTCGCGCACATCCATTGGCGACAGGTTGGGCATCACCACGTTGGCACCGGCCAGAATGCCACGTTCCATTCCGTCGGGCAGCAGTGTGGCAAGGGCTGTGGTGGCGGGAATGAGGGCTTTAGGGAAGCGCAAGCGTAGGAGCGAGAGCAGCAACAGGGTAAGTTCGGCACTGCCTGCCGGTGATGTGGCGAAGGGGGTGCCTGCTGCGGGAATAAAGGGCCCTATGCCTATCATTTGCGGCTGCAATTCATCAAGAAAAACGAAATCCTCGGCTATGTGTTCGGGCGTTTGCCACGGGGAGCCTATCATCATACCGCTGCCCACCTGGTAGCCGAGTTCTTTCAGTGTGAAAAGAGAGTGCTTGCGGTGCGCGTCGCTCATTGAGGCCGGGTGCAGGCGGGCGTAATGGGAGGGAGAGGCCGTTTCGTGGCGCAAAAGATAGCGCGCGGCGCCGGCTGCGCGAAAGGCGGCATAGGCTTCACGGCTGCGCTCGCCCACCGATAGTGTGATTGCTTTTTCGGGGTATTCACGGTGGATGGCTGCCACCACATCGGTTATGAAGCGATCGGTTTGCAGGGGATCCTCACCACCCTGCAAAACAAATGTATTAAAGCCGAGTTCCGCACCCTGCCTGCAGCAGGCAAGTATCTGTTCCTTGGTGAGGCGGTAGCGCGATGCCTCTTTGTTGGCACAGCGCAGGCCGCAGTAGTAGCAGTTGTTCTTGCAGTATGAGCTTATCTCCACAAGCCCGCGCACAAAAACACCGCGACCAAAGTGCTCGCGGGCCACAGTGGCGGCAAGGGTGGCAAGGGCTGCACGCTCCTCGCCTGCGGGGAGCGAGAGGAGGGAAAGCCAATGGTGCTTTTCCATTATTTCGCCTGCCGTGAGGCGCTCCACTATGGCCGAAAACTCCGTTTTATTCATTTTTTTTACTTTTCGCAAGAAACATTATTGCAAAAATACAAGAAACAAAGTTTTTTTAACTATTTTTACAGCAAATTTTGGAACTGTGGGTTTAATCGGGCAGATATTTGCGCGTGGCAGTTCCCTTAAACGGCATATAAAAACACATTTATTCTTAAAGACTATGGCATATAATAATAATGTTATGTTTGTAAGATATCGTCTTTTGGCAGAATTGGTATCTATGTGGAAGAACGACGAACTCGTTGAGAAGATAGACCGCCTGCCCTACCTGCTTCATCCCCGTAACCAAAAGCCGCAAGGCCGTTGCTGCATACACAAAGAGCGTGCGGTTACGAAGTACAAAACAATGGCTATGCTCGGTTTCTCGATGAAAGACGAGTATGACGAAATAGATTCTCTGCAGCACTACGCGCAGCGTATGATGGACCGCGAGAACATTTCGCAAGGGAAGGACATTCTGCACGTGATGGACGAGGCTTGTTCATCGTGCATAAAGACAAACTACGAGGTGTCGAACCTGTGCCGCGGTTGCGCTGCACGCCCCTGCTACACAAACTGCCCAAAGGATGCCATCTACTACGACAACGACGGCAAGGCCCACATTGACCACGACAAATGTATAAGCTGTGGCAAGTGCCACCAGGTGTGCCCCTACCACGCAATCATTTATATGCCCGTACCTTGCGAGGAGGCGTGCCCCGTGAAGGCCATCTCAAAGGACGAGTATGGCGTGGAGCACATAGACCCCGAAAAGTGCATCTACTGCGGCAAGTGCCTCAACGCCTGCCCGTTTGGTGCCATATTCGACAAATGCGAGGTGTTCGACGTTCTCAAGCGCATACGCAGTGGCGAGAAGGTGATTGCAATGGTTGCCCCCGCCGTGCTTGCACAGTTCGGCCAGCCGAGCGAGCAGGTTTACGGTGCACTCAAAGCCATAGGCTTCAGCGATGTGATTGAGGTGGCATACGGTGCCGAGGAGACAATACGCCGCGAAAGCGAGGAGTTGAAGGAGAAGATTGAGGAGGGCGCTGCGTTTATGACAACAAGCTGCTGCCCCGCATATGTGAACCTTGCACGCAAGCACATACCCGACCTTGTGAAATATGTATCGTCAACAGGCTCACCGATGCACTACACCGCCGAGTATGCCAAAGAGAAGTTCCCCGGCTGCGTAACGGTGTTCATAGCCCCCTGTGCATCGAAGAAGGCCGAGGGTATAGAGGATGCCAATGTGGATTTCGTGTGGACCTTCCGCGAGCTCGACTCGGTTATTCAGGGTATGGGCGTGGATATTGAAACATCCATCCCCTACACACCTACCGAGGTTGCATCGAAGGATGCTCACAATTTTGCAAAGACAACCGGCGTATTCACTGCCGTGAAGAACTACATAGGCCAGGCCGAACTGGAGGGCACGGTTATTGCCGACCTCAACAAGAAGAACATTGCCCTGTTGCGTGCATATGCAAAAACAGGCAAATGCCCCACAAAGATGGTGGAGGTGATGTCTTGCCCGGGTGGTTGCATCACAGGCCCCTGCTCTTGCAGCCAGGGCGGCGAGGCTGCACGCCGATTTGAGGCCGAGGTTAAACGCAAATAATTGAAGGAGGGCAGCCGTTAGATGATTGAACGTCACATAATACTCGATGGCATAGACCTCGTTGGTTTCTATGGTGCAGGCAACACACACCTGCAGATGCTCAAAAAATTGCACCCCAAGTTGCGCATAGTGGCACGCGACAATGTGATAAAAGCCATTGGCGACGAGGAGGAACTGGAGCGCTTTGTGAAGGTGGTGGAGAGGCTCACCGAGTACTGCACCAAATACAACAGCCTGAGCGAGGAGGCCATAATAGATGCCGTGAACGGCAAAAAGAGTGACAAGGGCAACGACAGCAATGTTATCGTTTACAACATAAACGGAAAGCCCATATACCCACGAAGCGAGAACCAGTGCCGTCTGGTAGAGGAGTTCAAGAAGAACGATATGCTGTTTGCAGTGGGCCCTGCCGGCACCGGAAAGACCTACACGGCAATAGCCCTTGCAGTGCGTGCGCTCAAGAACAAGGAGATAAGGAAAATAATACTCAGCCGCCCCGCAGTGGAGGCAGGCGAGAAACTGGGATTCCTGCCGGGTGATATGCGCGACAAGATAGACCCCTATCTGCAGCCCTTGTACGACGCCCTGGAAGATATGATTCCAATGGCAAAGCTCAAGGAGTTTATGGAGATGAACGTAATTCAGATAGCACCGCTTGCATTTATGCGTGGCCGCACCCTGAACGATGCCATTGTGATACTCGACGAGGCGCAGAACACCACCCCGCAGCAGATAAAGATGTTCCTCACCCGTATGGGCAGCAACACTAAAATGATTATCACGGGCGACCTCACACAGATAGACCTGCCGCAGCACCAGAACTCGGGCCTTGTGCAGGCAACAAAGATTCTGAAGGATGTAAAAGGCATAGGGTTCGTCACACTTGGCAAGAAGGATATTGTGCGCCACAAATTGGTGACACGCATTGTGGATGCATACGAGAGCTACGAAAAGAGACAAAAAGAGGATAACAAACCCACCGAACAATAAAAACATATATACATTATGGCAAAAGCATTAACTAACACCGAGTTTCACTTTAAGAAACAAAAGAGTGTATATCACGGAAAAGTGCGTGATGTTTACGATATCAACGACGAGAAATTGGTAATGGTGGCCACCGACCGCATTTCGGCATTCGACGTGGTGCTGCCCAAAGGCATCCCCTTCAAAGGACAGGTACTGAACCAGATTGCAGCCACCTTCCTCGATGCAACAGCCGACATTGTGCCCAACTGGAAACTTGCCACTCCCGATCCTATGGTGACCGTGGGAATAAAGTGCGAGGGATTCCGCGTGGAGATGATTATTCGCGGCTACCTCACCGGCAGCGCCTGGAGAGAGTACAAGAACGGTTGCCGCTCGCTCTGCGGTGTGGCACTTCCCGACGGTATGCGCGAGAACGAGAAGTTCCCCACCCCCATTATCACCCCCACAACCAAAGCCGATGAAGGCCACGACGAGAATATCTCTAAAGAGGAGATTATTGCACAAGGCATCGTGAGCAAGGAGGATTACGAGCAGTTGGAAAAATACACATATGCCCTCTTTGAGCGCGGCAGCCGAATGGCAGCCGAGAAGGGCCTCATCCTTGTAGATACAAAGTATGAGTTCGGCAAACGCGATGGCAAAATCTACTTGATAGACGAGATTCACACCCCCGATTCATCACACTATTTCTATGCCGACGGTTACGAGGAGAAGTTCGAAAAGGGCGAGCCGCAGAAACAGCTGTCAAAGGAGTTCGTGCGCCAGTGGCTCATAGACAACGGCTTTATGGGCCGCGAAGGCGAGCAGGTGCCCGAGATGAGCGACGAGTATGTAAACAGCGTATCGGAGCGTTACATCGAGCTATATGAGCACATTGTGGGCAAGCCTTTCGTAAAGGGCGACACCGACCACATTGAAGAACGCATAGAGCAGAACATAAAGGATTACCTGGAGCATTAATCCTGTTAACAGAATATTATGATAACACAACGGGGGCGGCATTCAGCCGCCCTCGTTGTTAAAAATGAAGTTATGGAGAAAAAAGAGTATGGAATAATCGGCTACCCTCTTGGACAATCGGCCTCACCCGCTTTCTTCAACAAGAAATTTGCCGACGAAGGGATAAACGCCGAATATATTCCGTTTGAAATAGAGTGCATAGAGGATTTGCGCGAGGTATTGAAGAGCCACCCGCAGTTGCAGGGATTCAATGTGACCATACCATACAAACTGCAGGTAATGCGTTTTCTTGAGGGGTTGAGCCCTGCCGCCCAAGGGATACAGGCTGTAAACGTGGTGAAGGTGGAGCACGATGCCGACGGCACGCCGCACCTCTACGGGCACAACAGCGATGTGATAGGCTTTACACGCTCACTGGAACCGCTCACAAAAGGCAAGCACACAAAAGCGCTTATCTTGGGCACAGGCGGAGTGTCAAAGGCTGTTGCCTACTCGCTAACGCAGATGGGTATTGAGTATATTTTTGTTTCGCGCAAGGCAAGCGAAAAGGCTATTGCATACGAGCAGCTCACCGAGGAGATTATGCGCACCCATACGCTCATAATAAACTGCACACCGCTTGGAATGGTGGGACACGGAATAGACCAATGCCCTGCAATCCCTTATGAGCAACTGAACGAGAGCCACTTGCTATACGACATTGTATATAATCCCGAAAACACCCTGTTCTTGCAAAAAGGAGCAGCGCAGGGCGCCGCCACCAAAAGCGGGTACGAAATGTGGCACCTGCAGGCGCTGGCTTCGTGGGAGATCTGGAACAAGTAACTTAACACAAAATAGGCTGCTAAAAATTTAGCAGCCTATTTTGTGAGGATATGAACGACAGCATTACTCTATTCGCTGGCTCACCTCATCCACACCGTCGATGTCGGAAATATTCGAGATTACCTCTTGCAGTTCGGCCGAGGAGTGTACCGAGAAGGTTGCCGAGCAGGTCACAATCTCATCGACACACTCGGTTGATATGTGAGAGAGGGATAGTTTTAGTTTGTTTGTTATGCACTCCACAATATCTATGAGCAGGTGATAGCGGTCAACAGCCTTGATATTGATTTTTACGGGGTAGAGAAAATCGTTGTCCTCCTCGAAATTTACGGGGATAATGTCGTCACCGTGCTGCGATGCCAACCTTATTGCCGACTTGCAGTCGCGGCGGTGCACTATGATGCTGCCATCCTCCTTCTTGAAGCCTATCACCTCGTCGCCAGGCAACGGGTGGCAGTTTTCGCAACGCTCATAGGGTAGCTTGCGCTGCTTGTTGAGTATGCTGTTTAGGCGCGATTTTGCTTTGTAGGTTGATACGTGTTGCAGCCAGTCGCTTTTGGGAACCACCTTCTCGCTTTGCCCTATCTCCACACAATCGCCGCGCTTGAGAACAGTCTTTATGGAACAGAGGGTTCCGTTAACGCGGGCATATTGGGCGTGGGCGCCAAGCTCGCTATGTATTTCGAATGCAAAGTCGAGGGCTGTGGCACCTGTGGGCAGAATCACACAATTGCCTTTAGGGGTGAACACCATAATATCGTCGTTGTAAAACGAGGATGTGACACCCTCCATATACTCTACCTCCTTGCCGTGGAAGGCTATATCCTGAAGCACAAGTTTGAATTTTTCGAGCCAATTGGTGATGTTGCTCTCGGAGCTCTCGGCCACACAACCGAACTGCGACTTTCGCACCATACGTTCCGATGATATATGT
Source organism: Bacteroidaceae bacterium (assembly GCA_017503645.1). Taxonomy (GTDB): domain Bacteria; phylum Bacteroidota; class Bacteroidia; order Bacteroidales; family Bacteroidaceae; genus HGM04593. Next base: position 21,495 of record JAFVSR010000101.1, read on the forward strand.
ACCTCTTCCCAGGTGCCGTGGGCGGTGAGCAGCTTCACGTGGAAGCTCTGGTAGCCGTTCTCCTTGGGAGAGTCTATGAAGTTGGCTACCGATGCCGGTTTCTCCTTGAAGGTATCGGTGAGCATTGAGTATATTTTAAGGCTCATATCCTTTTCGGAATAGTCGTGGGTGTTTGGGTATATTATGCGTACATAGAATTTACCCTCCACGTGCTTGAAGTCGCAACCCGATGCGTGCATCTTCTTCCAGGTGTTATATGGGCCACGGCAAATGAGCTCGGTGCGGCCCATATATATGCCGCTGCGCTGCAACATCTCCTCTATCTTTTGCACAAAGGGGGTAAGGGCCTGCTCTTTTTGAGCCTGTTCTTCGGCAAGAAGGCGCTCAATGAGCTCATACTCGCGCGGGCAACGATAGCGGAAGGAGAGGTTCTCAAGCTCGCGTTTTATATGGTATAGGCCCAAACGATGGGCAAGGGGGGCATAGAAATAGTCGGTTTCTCCGGCAATCTTCATCTGCTTGTCGGGGCGCATACTGTCGAGCGTGCGCATATTATGCAGGCGGTCGGATAGTTTAATGAGCAGGGCACGGATATCGTAGTGAATGGAGTCGAGCATCTGCTTGTAGTTGTCAATCTGCTTCGACGAGTCGTAGTGCTGTTTCTTTTTCTTCGTTATAACATTTACAAGGAAGGCCACATCGGCACCAAAACGCTCCTCTATGTCCTCTATTGTGTAGGGGGTATCCTCAACCACATCGTGCAGGAAAGCCGCTATTATGGGGTTGGCACCCAGGCGCAACTCCTCGGCCACAATACGTGCTACGGCTATGGGGTGTATAATGTATGGCTCGCCCGACTTACGACGCTGTTCCTTGTGGGCCTCGCGTGCAAGTTCATAGGCTGCTCTGATTCTGCCGATATCCTCGGTTGAAAGACGGCGCGACAGCGTTGCCAACAAATCTTCAACGCCATTGTCAATTTCCTTGTATTCCATAATTCCTCCCTTTTTGTAAAACTTTCTCCGAAAATGCGAATTTGATAAAAAAATATCAATAAGCAAACTCTTTTGTACATTTTGTGGGGATTTTAAGAAAAAAAGCAGAATATGGGCTCAATTTGAGGAAATAAAATCGGGGTGGTTATTCATATTTTCGGCATAATTGACTACATTTGCAAAACTATTGCGGCTAGGTGTTGTTATGCGCCACCGCACAATGAACTTTTTTGAAATTATAAAATAACAGATATGTTAGAGCAGATAAATTTATTGCTTGAGGAGATTAAGGGCGTGACAGCTGCCAATGCCGAGGAATTGGAGGCGCTACGCTTGAAATATTTGAGTAAGAAAGGTATTCTCAATGGCCTAATGGCACAGTTCCGCGAGGTGCCTGCCGAGCAGAAGAGAGAGGTGGGTGTGAAACTGAATGAATTAAAAACAGCTATTCAGGAACACATAAACAGCCTTAAGGAGCAGCTTGAGACAAGCGATGACGAGCAGTGCGAGATAGACCTCACACGCCCCGCCTACCCTGCCACACTTGGCACACGCCACCCGTTGACTATTGTAAAGAACGAGATTGTGGATATTTTTGCCCGCTTAGGCTTCTCCATTGCCAATGGCCCCGAGGTTGAGGACGACTGGCACGTATTCTCGTCGATGAACTTTGCCGAGGACCATCCCGCACGCGATATGCAGGATACATTCTTTGTGGAGGCTCACCCCGACATCATTCTGCGCACCCACACCAGCAGCGTGCAGAGCCGCGTGATGGAGGCAAGCAAGCCCCCTATCCGCATTATGGCACCCGGCCGCGTGTATCGCAACGAGGCCATCAGCTACCGTGCGCACTGCTTCTTCCACCAGCTGGAAGGCTTGTATATAGACAAGAACGTGTCGTTCACCGACCTTAAGCAAGTGCTTTTGCTCTTTGCACAGGAGATGTTCGGCAAGGATACCAAGATACGCCTGCGCCCCTCGTACTTCCCCTTCACCGAGCCCAGCGCCGAAATGGACATCAGCTGCAACATCTGCGGTGGCAAGGGTTGCCCCTTCTGCAAAGGTACAGGTTGGGTGGAGATTCTCGGTTGCGGTATGGTGGACCCCAACGTACTTGAGCTTTGCGGCATAGACAGCAAAGAGTACTCGGGCTACGCATTCGGTATGGGTATCGAGCGTATCACCAACCTCAAATACCAAGTAAAGGATTTGCGACTCTTCAGCGAGAACGATGTCCGATTCTTGAAACTTTTTGAAAGCGCTAATTAAAAAACAGAATAAAGAGTCGGCACCAAAACAAAACGGTCGCCGACTTTTTTTTATAAATCACAAAAACGCACTATGAGCACAACACTATACCTTGTACGCCACGGCGAAACCATAGAGAACTCAAAAGGCTTGTTCCAAGGGCAAACCCCCGGGCACCTATCGGAAAAGGGCAAAGAGGAGGCATTGAGTCTGCGCCCCCGCCTTGCAAATATGACATTCGACGTGGTGCTGTGCAGCGACCTTAAACGCTGCTTGGACACGGCAGAGATTGCCCTCGATGGAATTGAGTGCACATTCATAAAAGAGCCGCTGTTGCGTGAGCGCGACCTTGGCAACCTGGCAGGAACACCCATAAAAGGAGCCGTGCTTAACGAAACGGTGGAAACCGAGGAGTCAATGGCACAGAGGGCCCAAGCCTTCTTGGAGAAGGTGCGCAAGGAGTACCCCGGAAAGAGGGTGCTTGCCTTCAGCCACGGATTTTTCTGCCGCATTATGCAGGCAGGGCTCGAGGGCGTGACACACCGCGACGTAACGCTTATGGGCAACTGCGAAATAAGAGAATTTACTATTTAATCATTTGTATTATGGCTGCTTGCGCGCAAGCAGCCATAATTTGTCACCGAAAACATTATGAAGAAAGCAGTTTTGCTACCATTATTGCTTATTGGGTTGCTGTTACCCTTCACTGCCTGCAGCGATTCCGACAACAGCAACGAAACAAACCCGCTTGTGGGCTATTGGCACATTGCCGATAACGGCAGAATAGTATCGCTCAGGATAGAGGAGAACGGCACAGGCAAGGCCGCCATTTATACATACAACGGAAACGAGTGGAATATAGATAATTTGCCATTGCAATACACCATAGCCGATGGCCATATCGCCATAAAAGCCGGCAACGATTACACATTGAGTGGCAAAATGGCTATTACGGGAGCATCGCTTTCTATAACCGACAACGGCAATGTAACAATGTTCACCGGGTACGATGGCGGGGATAGTATAATAAAAATCCTGCAAATGAACATCGAAAACAATTTTACGCAAGGTGGAGGTAACGACGCCGGAGGCGACGACGATGGCAACAACGATGGCAACAACGATGGCAACAACGACAAAGACGATGAAATAATAATATTGCCATCTGTATCGAAAGAGGATTTATTTCAAACAGAAGCACATGTCCTCGCCGCACTTGCTGCAACATACATAAACATCGTATCGTTTGAAGCAGCCCAACTGAACTTGGAGAATATAATAATCACGGGCAAAGATATGACAGGTGTTCCTAGGAGCATTACCGCCACTATGCCCGAGATTGAGGAGTGTTGGACAAATGCATACAAAGCAATAAACCAGTGCAACACAATAATTGAGTACGCAAATGAGGAGTACGGCAAATATGCCGACGAGGCAAAAGCACTGCGCTGTTTCTTATATTATAACGTTGCCCATTTGTGGGGCAAGGCACCCTTCATAACAGCAGCCGATGTTGATATTGCAACTTCTTTACCCGTGCACGAACAATATGAGCTGTTCAACATTATTTACGACGAAATTGAGATGCTGCTCCCCTATTTCGAAAATAGCATTGCGGGTAATTATCGTATAGATGCGGGGGCGTTGCTTGCCATACAAGCGGAAATTGAGCTAAGTGTCGGCAACAAGAGTGTTGCGTGTGAACTGCTTTCGCGCTGCCAACCCAATTTCAGCCTATCAATAAATGAAAACCAAAAAGAGCTGTTTTCTATTTTTGGCAATAAGATAACGCTATACACACCCAAGTATGTGGAATTATTAACGCAAGAAGCTCAAGCAGCAGAGAACCTCCCTGCGTTGTGGAACGAAAAAAGCGGTTCCTCATACGGCTATTGGGCAATGCTAAAGCGTATAGGCAAGGCTGATATTGAATATAAGTTGATGCCTATCCCCGAAAATGAACTTACATTTAACCCCAACCTAACACAGAACCCAGGATATTAAGGCAATGAAAACCGCAGAACTATATAAAAAGGTAATAGAGTACTTCGAGGTGGCTATGCCCATAGCCGAAACCGAGCTCAACTACTCCACCCCGTTTGAATTGCTCATAGCCGTGATACTGTCGGCACAATGCACCGACAAGAGGGTGAATATGGTTACGCCCGACCTCTTTGCACGCTACGACACGCCCGAGGAGCTGGCCGCTGCACACCCCGAAGAGGTTTTCAACTACATAAAAAGCATATCGTACCCCAACAACAAGGCAAAGCATCTTGTGGGTATGGCACAAAAGCTGTGCAGCGACTTTGGAGGCGAGGTGCCCGCCACACTGGAGGAGCTCGTAACGCTGCCCGGCGTGGGAAGAAAAACAGCCAATGTAATACAGGCCGTGGTGTTCAACAAGAGCGCTATGGCGGTAGATACCCACGTGTTCCGCGTGAGCCACCGCATAGGGCTTGTACCCAAGCGCTGCACCACCCCATACAGCGTGGAAAAAACACTTATGAAATACCTGCCCGCGGATATTGTGCCCAAGGCACACCATTGGCTCATACTGCACGGGCGATACACCTGCAAGGCACGCACACCGCTGTGTGGCGAGTGTGGACTCAAGGAGTTTTGCAAGGAGTATAATAAAGACACGGGCTGCAAATACAGGGGCTGAAAGAGGTTTTTTGTGCGAATTGAAGTTGTTTCAAAATATTTATAAAATATTAGTGTTGTTTTTTATTAAAAAACACTATTTTTGCAAGGAATGGCCTTGTGCCAAGCAAGTGTGAATATAGATAATATTACTAATCATATTAAATTTCAGTAACTATGACAATTGACCAGTTTAATTTCGCCGGAAAGAAGGCAATCGTTCGCGTTGACTTTAACGTACCTTTGAACGAAGAGGGCAAGATTACCGATGATACACGTATCCGCGGTGCACTCCCCACACTCAAGAAAGTATTGGCCGATGGCGGTGCGCTCATCATTATGTCGCATATGGGCAAACCCAAAGGCAAGGTTAATGCAAAATACTCTTTGAGCCAGATTGTTGATGCAGTATCCGAGAAGTTGGGTGTTGCAGTTAAGTTTGCTCCCGACTGCGCTAAGGCTGCCGAGGCTGCTGCCGCCTTGAAGCCCGGTGAGGTACTTATGCTCGAGAACCTCCGTTTCTATCCCGAGGAGGAGGGCAAGCCCGTGGGCATTGACAAGGAGGACCCCGCATACAACGATGCAAAGAAGGCTATGAAGGAGTCACAGAAGGAGTTCTCAAAGACTCTCGCTTCTTATGCCGACTGCTACATCAACGATGCTTTTGGTACAGCTCACCGTCGCCACGCTTCTACAGCTGTCATCGCCGACTACTTCGATGCCGACAACAAGATGCTCGGTTATCTTATGGAGAAAGAGGTGCAGGCTGTTGACAACATCCTCAAAGATATCAAACGCCCCTTCACCGCCATTATGGGTGGTTCAAAGGTTTCTACCAAGATTGGTATCATCGAGAACCTTATGGACAAGGTTGACAACCTCATCCTCTGCGGTGGTATGACATATACATTTGCAAAGGCTCAGGGTGGACAGATTGGCCGCTCTATTGTTGAGGACGACAAGTTGCAGCTTGCTCTCGACATCATTGAGCAGGCTAAGGCCAAGGGTGTGAACCTTGTTCTTGCTACCGACTGCGTTGCTGCCGACGACTTCTCTAACGACGCCAACACACAGGTATGCCCCGCAGGTGCAATTCCCGAGGGTTGGGAAGGTCTCGATGCAGGCCCCGAGGCACAGAAAGCTTTTGCAGCAGCTATCGTTGATGCAAAAACTATTTTGTGGAACGGCCCCGCAGGCGTATTTGAGTTCGACAACTTCACAGCAGGTTCACGTGCCATTGCCGAGGCTATCGCCAAGGCTACCGCCAACGGTGCATTCTCACTCATCGGTGGTGGCGACTCTGTAGCTTGCATCAACAAGTTCGGTATGGCCGACCAGGTGTCTTACATCTCAACAGGTGGTGGTGCTCTTCTCGAGGCTATCGAGGGTAAAGTGCTCCCCGGTGTTGCAGCCATCAAAGGCGAATAATAATTTATTCAAATAACAACCTACATAAACAGCGTGGTTTTCCGCGCTGTTTATGTTTATAATCACAGGGCATATAATGGAAAAGGAACGTATTGCAGAGATAAACCGCTTGGTTATGTCGTACATAACAAAAGGAAGACTAAAGGAGGCTATCGACACCCTTAAAGAGGATATCGAGGAGCTGCAGGACTGGTCTTTGCGCACACGTTTCACCCAGATGGAGACATCGTATAACTATATGCTCGAATATTTGCGCGAAGGCACCCCCGACCCCACGAGAGAGGCTATGTACCGCAGCCTCACGGGCGAATGCGTGCTGCTGAACGACCTTATAGCCGTTGCCCGCCACACGGAGCATAGCACCACCGTCTATTGCCAGAACCGCCGCAAGTACAAAAACCTTGATGAACTTGAAAGGGTTTATGCAGCACTTTGCGACAACACCGAAAAAAGAGAACTCGCATCAATGATGAAGGGCGACGAGGCCGGCAACAGCGAGGCCGAGGAGGAGCACGAACGATTGCTCGACACCCTTTTTCATATGATATGGTGCAGCACCAACTGGCGTAAAGGTGACGGCGAACTCATTGCAAGAATCATAGAGGATATTGCATTGAACGTGAACGACCGCGCCATTGTGATAAGCGCCATCACTATGAGCCTGCTCAAATGTTTCGAGCCCATAAAGGCATTGACTCTTATTACAGCAACAACAAACGACGAGATGATGCTGGCTGTGAGAGCCACCGTGGGCGCTGTAATTGCCTTGCAAGAGAATCACAGAAAAATTGGCTACTACCCCGAACTTGTTGCCGCCATAGAGAGTATGGGCGACAATGAAGGCACAAGGCGCTTTGTGGAAAATGCGCAGATACAGTTGCTGCAATGCCGCGAAACAGCCAAAATAGACCGCAAGATGCGCGAGGAGATTATACCGGCAATGCTCAAGAACCCCAACCTGGGCAAGGACAAATTGGGAATAGACATTGTGAGTGAGAGCGTAGGTGACGAAGACAAGAACCCCGAGTGGGAAAAGTGGCTCGAAAGCAGCAACATCAAAAAGAAGATTGAGCAGATGAGTGCCTGGCAGAGTGAGGGTGCCGATTTGTATATGACCACATTCTCGCAACTGAAAAGATTCCCATTCTTTAGCGAGATGAAGAACTGGTTGCGCCCATTCTCGCCCCACATCCCGGCAATTGCAAAGGCATTGCCCGCCGGCATTATGAGCAAGAATTCTATACTGAAGAACATATTTGCATCGTCGGTATTCTGCAACAGCGACAAATTCTCCTTCTGCCTCACATTCCAAAGCATACCAAAGGAGCAGATGAAGATGCTGAGCGAGGAGATGATGGGCAACGACGACAGCAACAGCGCAATGGGCATCACGCCCAAAGAACTGCCCACCGAGGAAGCACAGAGCATAAGCAATATGTACATACAGGATTTGTACCGTTTCTTCAAATTGTCCGATTTTCGCAGGGAGTTCCACGACCCCTTCGGTACATCGCTCAATCTGTTGGAGAGTGAACATCTTGCATTGCTCACAAACTCGCCCGAGGCTTTGATGCGCATATTCACCCACCTCACCAACAAGGGTTACTACAGCGAAGCTATCGAGGCAGGCAGGCTATACGAGAAGGCCATAGGAGAGGGGTTATGCGAAGGCAGCGCCCTATTCTATCAGGAACTCGGTTACTGTTTGCAAAAAGAGGAGAGATACAAAGAGGCCGTTGATTACTACACCCGCGCCGACATCATAAAGCCCGACAATGTGTGGACACTGCAGCACATTGCCCAGTGCCACCGCCTGCTTGGCAACCCCGAGGAGGCTTTGAGTTTTTATCTTACTGCCGAGGAGATAACACCCGAATCGCTGCCTCTGCTGCGACAAACAGGCGAATGCCTTGTTGCGCTAAAGCGATATGACGAGGCGTTTGCACGTTTCTTCAAGGTGGAATATCTGAATCCCGGGAATATAAATGCCTTGCGTGCCATTGCCTGGTGTTCGTTTCTCACAGGCAAGGAGGAGCAGGCACGCAATTGCTACAATAAGATTTTCGAACAGCCAAAGGCCACATACATAGACTATATGAACGCGGCTCACGTGGAGTGGATTGCCGGCAGCAACAGGCGTGCCTCCGAATTGTATGGCAAAGCAAGGGAGCTATGCGGCAACGACGAAAAATTCCTGATAACATTCAACAAAGACTGCGCTACATTGCAGGAGCGCGGAGCAAAACCGCACGAACTGAACCTGCTGCGCGATATCATAATGTAACTCTTTTTATTTTTATTACAGGCGGTACCAAGAACCTTTGGTACCGTTTTTTTGTTTCCATTCATAATAATTATAATTTTATGAATTGGATAATAGAACTATTACGTTCCCACCCCGAAACAGCAATATATCTTACTATTGGTGTGGGATTTCTCATTGCGAAGATACGCATAAAAGGGTTCAGCCTCGGTATTGTAACAAGCGTGCTGCTTGTGGGTGTTGTTGTGGGACAGCTTCACATACCCATAGGCAATACACTGAAACCGGTAGCTTTCCTAATGTTTCTTTTTGCCATAGGTTATAAAGTGGGGCCGCAGTTTTTCAGCGGTCTCAAGAAGGAGGGATTGCCACAGGTATATTTTGCTGTGGTTATGTGCTTTTTAATACTCCTTTCCACCTGGGTAATTTCACTTATTATGGGCTACAGTGCGGGAGAGGCCGCAGGCTTGCTGGCCGGTTCGCAGACAATAAGCGCGGTTATAGGTGTAGCCGATGACACCATACGCGGGCTTGACGTCGATGCTGCCACACAAGATAAAATGATAAACATAATACCTGTTGCATACGCCGTGACATATATTTTTGGCACAGCAGGCTCGGCGTGGATTATCGCAAGATTAGGGCCGCGCCTGTTGGGTGGATTCGACAAGGTGAGGGCCGCTTGCCGCGAACTGGAAAAGAGCCTTGGCAGCGACGACAGCGAAAAGCCCGGGTTCGTAACCGCCAAACGCCTCGTGGAGTTCCGTGCCTACAGGGTGGCGAACGAGTGGTTTGTCGATGGGCGCAGTGTGGAGGAGTTGGAGAGGTTCTTCAAGCAACAGGATAAACGTCTTTTTGTGGAGCGCATAAGAAAGGATGGGAAAATCATCGACAGCATAAACCCGCACGAGATGTTGTACATAGGCGACGAGGTGGTACTCAGCGGCCGACGAGAATATACCATAGGCGAGGAGAAATGGATAGGCAGCGAAGTGAATGACGATGCCATATTGGAGTTCCCGGTTATGGTGATAAGAACACGAGTGGCCGCAAGCAGCCGCAAGCGCGCTATGAGTTTTAACGGCAAGAGTGTGGGCGAACTGCGCGCACAACCCTTTATGCACGGCGTGAGTATACAGAAGATTATGCGTATGGGAGTGAACATCCCCATATTCAACGGTACCAAGCTGAACACGGGCGACGTGATTGAGATTGTGGGCAAGAAATTCGAAGCCGAGCCTGCTGCCAAGGAGATTGGCTACCCTGCACCAAGCAGCGAAACAACCGATGTGGTATTTATGAGTATGGGTATTCTCATAGGTATCATTGTGGGCAGCCTTGCACTGCATATAGGCGGTGTGCCCATAAGCCTCAGCAGTAGCGGTGGCGCACTCATAGCAGGCCTGGTGTTCGGTTGGTGGCGGTCGCACCACCCCACAATAGGCACAATACCCGATGCCGCCTTGTGGGTATTCAACAACCTGGGACTTAACATCTTTATAGCCGTTGTGGGTATTACCGCGGGCCCGGGATTCATCGAAGGGTTCAAGGAGGTGGGCCTCTCGCTCTTTATTGCAGGAATTTTTGCAAGCAGCATACCATTGTTAGCGGGCATATACATTGCATCGCACTGGTTCAAGTTTCACCCGGCCATCACACTTGGCTGCTGTGCAGGAGCCCGCACCACCACTGCCGCACTTGGCGCGTTGCAGGAAACAATAGGCAGCGATACCCCCGCGCTTGGCTACACGATTACATATGCAGTGGGCAATACATTGCTCATCCTGTGGGGAGTAATTATTGTATTGTTATGTCAATAACTATTTAATAAAGACGGTTATATACGATATTACACTAAATACCAAATTGTCATCCCGACAGAGCGAAGCGACGAGGGAACTCAAAACATCGTGGAATATGAGATTTCTCCTCCCGCGCGGGAGGAGAAATGACAACCTTGTGTAAACTACGATATAAATACCTTAATAAATATACTATTATGAACAGATTACTGACACAGAAAAACTATGCTCCCGACTTTGAGAAGGAGATGGAGAAGATAAGCCCGTTTGAGCTGAAGAACCGGCTTATAGAGCTTGCCGATGAGAGCATACGCAAGATGACGCGCACACTTTTGAACGCAGGCCGCGGCAACCCCAACTGGGTGGCCACACTACCGCGCGAAGCCTTCTTTCTGCTTGGAGAATTCGGCATAGAGGAGTGCCGTCGCAGTGGCAACAGCCCCGAAGGGCTTGCGTGGCTGCCGCAAAAGCAAGGCTGTGCGAACAGGTTTACACAGTTCATTGCCGGCAAGCAAAAGAATGAAGGCGCCATATTCCTGCAAAAGTGTTACGATTATATGATTGAGGAGCACAAGAGCGATGCCGATGAACTTATTCACGAATGGGTGGAGGGAGTGATAGGCGACCAATACCCTGTGCCCGACCGCATACTAAAGCACTGCGAAATCGCAGTGAACGACTACCTGGCACAGGAGCTGTGCGCGGGAAGGCCGCCGCAGGGCGAAACCGACCTTTTTGCAACCGAAGGCGGCACGGCCGCAATGTGCTATATATTCGACAGCCTGCAACAGAACTACCTATTGCAAAAAGGAGATAAAATAGCACTGATGACACCGGTGTTCACC